>NZ_JAMYVQ010000042.1:0-43762 GCF_040324155.1 Mesorhizobium sp. M0011
TGGCGCCACATCGGCCACCTCGTCGAAACAATCGAGGCAGCCGAATGCAAGAACTACTTCGAAAACGCCGGATACGCTTCCGTCAAAACGTGAAAGGCTCTAGCGCCTGAGCACCCCCCTCTGGCCTGCCGGCCATCTCCCCCGCAAGGGGGGAGATCAGCAGCTTCACCTATCTATCCGCGTCGACAGGATGATCGACGACAAAGTCCGCTCGACTCCGTCCATGGCGCCGATCTGGTCGAGCAGCATGTCGAGGTCGCGGATCGACGGCGCGTCGACGATGACGATCATATCGAAATTGCCGCTGACCGAATGCAGCGTCCTGACCGTCGCCAGGCCGCGCAGGGCGCGCACCACCTTGTCGGCGAGCTTGGGCGTCACGGTGAGCAGCACATGTGCCCGCACCAGCCCCTGCTCGTAGTCCGGCGCCAGCCGCACGCCATAGCCTGATATGATGCCGCGCTGCTCCAGCCGTTCGATCCGGCTCTGTACCGTGGTCCGCGAGACGCCAAGCCGCCGCGCCAGCTCGGCGGTCGAGGCGCGCGCATTCTCGCGCAGCAGGGAAAGCAGGGCTTGTTCGGCGTCACTGAGCATTTCGACGATTCTTCTCGGCAGACTAGCCAATAGATGGTTTCGTTTCGAACAAAACCACGCTTCCATTCGACGGGCAAGCTGCGAATCTGGGCTTACAATCAGTGAGGGATCGGTCATGAAGAAAATTGTCGTTGTCGGCGCCGGAAAGATCGGCTCGACCATTGCCGAGATGCTCGCCGCCATGGGGGATTATCAGGTCACGCTCGTCGACCGCTCGGCAGCACAGCTCGCTTCCGCCGAACTGCCGGCCACGGTCGCGACGCTGGAGCTCGACATCGAGGCATCCGGCACGCTGGAAGCCGCCCTCGCCGGCAAATTCGCGGTGCTCAGCGCCGCTCCCTTCCATCTGACCACCCGCATCGCCGAGGCAGCGGCCAGTGCCGGCGTGCACTATCTCGACCTGACCGAGGATGTCGTCTCGACCCGCCGCGTCAAGGAATTGGCGCGCTCCGGCAGAAACGCCTTCATTCCGCAATGCGGCCTGGCGCCGGGCTTCATCTCGATCGTCGCCAACGATCTCGCCAGCCGATTCGACACGCTCGAAAGCGTGCGCATGCGCGTCGGCGCTTTGCCGCAATACCCGTCCAATGCGTTGAACTACAATCTGACCTGGAGCACCGACGGCGTCATCAACGAATATTGCGAGCCCTGCGAGGCGATCGTCGAGGGCGAACTGGTCGAGGTGCCGCCGCTGGAGGAGCGCGAGGAATTCTCACTCGACGGCGTCACTTACGAAGCCTTCAACACCTCCGGTGGGCTCGGCACGCTGGCCGAGACGCTGAAGGGCAAGGTGCGCACGCTGAACTACCGCACCATCCGCTACCCCGGCCACGCCGCGATCATGAAGGCGCTGCTCAACGACCTTGGCCTGCGCCACCGCCGCGACGTGCTGAAGGACATTTTCGAGAGCGCCCTGCCGGCGACGCTGCAGGATGTGGTCATCGTCTTCGTCACCGTCTCGGGCCGCAAGAACGGCCGCCTGCTGCAGGAGACCTACGCCAACAAGATCTACTCGAAGCGTGTCGGCGACACGGTGCGCAGCGCCATCCAGATCACCACCGCATCCGGCATCTGCGCCGTGCTCGACATGCTGGCCGACGGCAGCCTGCCGGCGACCGGCTTCGTCAAGCAGGAAGACATCGCGCTCGACGCATTCCTAGCCAACCGCTTCGGCCGCGCCTATGCCCAGCACGAGATGGTGAGCCGGCTGGCGAGCTGAAGTTCTTCACCCTCCCCCTTGTGGGGAGGGTCGGCTCGCATGCGTAGCGAAGCGTAGACTGCGAGACGGGGTGGGGTGAGCGCTGACGGTCGGCGAGGACCCCCACCCCGCTCCGCTTCGCGGATCGACCCTCCCCACAAGGGGGAGGGTAAGCATCCTCAAATATGCAGCGCGTGCCCCAGCGCCTTGAGCGCCGCTTCCTGGAACCCTTCGCCCTGCGTCGGATGCGCATGGATCGTGCCGGCAATGTCCTCCAGCCGCGCGCCCATCTCCAGCGCCAGCCCGAATGACGCCGCCAGTTCCGACACACCTTTCCCGACCGCCTGGATGCCAAGCACCAGATGGTTGTCGGCCCGCGCCACCACGCGGACGAAGCCGTCTTCGCCCAGCTTCGTCATCGCCCGGCCATTGGCGGCGAACGGGAACATGCCGATCTTGATCTCGCCGCCCAGAGCCCTGGCCTCTTCCGGTGAAAGACCAGCGGTGACGAGTTCCGGATCGGTGAAGCAAACGGCGGGAATGGCGCGCTTGTCCCAGTTGCGCTTGTGACCGGCGATGATCTCGGCGACCATCTCGCCCTGGGCCATCGCCCGGTGCGCCAGCATCGGCTCACCGGTGACGTCACCGATGGCAAAGATGCCGCGCATCGAGGTGCGGCACTGCTCGTCGATGCGGATGAATTTTCCAGCCATATCAAGGTCGATCTGGTCGAGCCCCCAGCCTTCGGTCACCGGCTTGCGGCCGACCGTCACCAGGATTTTTTCGGCGGCGACCTTGGCGCTCTTGCCGTCGGATGTCTCGATCAGCAGCGCGTCGCCTTTGGTCGACAGCCCCTTGGCCTTTGCACCCAGCATCACCTCGATGCCGAGTGCGTTGAGCCGCTTGACCACCGGCCGGGTGAGTTCCGCATCATATTGCGCCAGCACGCGCGGCAACGCCTCGACCACGGTCACTTTGGCGCCCATTTTGGCGAAGGCCATGCCGAGTTCCAGGCCGATATAGCCGCCACCGACGACCGCGAGTTTTTTCGGCACATCGCTGAGCGCCAACGCCTCCGTGGAGGAAATCACCGGACCGCCAAAGGGCAGGAACGGCAGTTCGACCGGCGTCGAGCCGGTGGCGATGACGATCGCCTCGGCGCGGATGACTTGGCTTCCCGTCTCAGTCTCGACCTCCACAGTCTTGCCGTCGCGAAAGCTCGCCCAGCCATGCACGGTCTTCACGCCTGCCTTCTTGAGCAGGCCGGCGACGCCGCTGTTGAGCCGGCTCACGATGCCGTCCTTCCAGGCGATCGTCTTAGCCAGGTCGAGCGTCGGTGCGGTGAGCGAAATGCCAAGCGGGCTCTTGCCGCCTTCCATGTGCGAGACCCTCTCGAACTCTTCCGCCGCATGGATCAGCGCCTTGGATGGGATGCAGCCGACATTGAGGCAGGTGCCGCCCGGTTTGCCGGCCTCGACGATTACCGTATCGACGCCGAGCTGTCCCGCGCGGATGGCGCAGACATAGCCACCGGGCCCGGCGCCGATAACGAGCAGCTTGCAGGAGATTTCTTTCATGACGGCACGCTCTCTATGGTGACGAAGGCCCCCTCATCCGACCGCTTCGCGGCCACCTTCTCCCCGCTGGGGAGAAGAGACTGGCGCCTGCGCTGACGACCTCCTCTCCCCTCGGGGAGAGGTCGGATTGCCCCGAATTGCCTTTGCAATTCGGCTGGCAATCCGGGTGAGGGGGCCTTTGCGACGGTTCTCATCCCCTCAATCCACGAAAATCAGCGCCGGCGTTTCCAGCAGCGTCTTGATCCGCTGGATGAACACCGCCGCATCCCAGCCGTCGATGACGCGGTGGTCGAAGCTCGACGACAGGTTCATCATCTTGCGCGGGATGAACTGGGTGCCGTCCCACACCGGCCGCACCATCATCTTGTTGACGCCGATGATCGCCACTTCGGGATGATTGATGACCGGTGTCGTCGCCACGCCACCCATGGCGCCGAGCGAGGTGATGGTGATGGTCGAGCCAGACAGCTCGTCGCGTGTCGCCGTGCCGGACTTGGCCGCCTCGGCCAGCCTGATGATTTCTGCGCCGCACTCCCAGATATCGCGCGCCTCGGCATGCCTGACCACAGGCACCACCAGCCCCGACGGCGTCTGCGCGGCAATGCCGATATGGATGCCGCCATGCTGGTGGATGATGCCGGCCTCGTCGTCGAACAGCGAATTGAGGTTGGGCTGGTCCGCTATCGCCTTGACCATCGCCCGCATCAGGAACGGCAGCAGCGTCAGCTTCGGCCGCTCCACGCCACCCTTACCTGGGCGCTTCTCCTTGTTGAGTGCGGCGCGCAATTCCTCCAGCGCGGTGACGTCGATCTCCTCGACATAGGTGATGTGCGGGATGCGCGATTTGGACAGCGTCATCTTCTCGGCGATCTTGCGCCGCAGCCCGACCACCTTGATGTCCTGTATCGTATCGTTGCGGGCGAGACCGGATGTCCTGGCGACCTGCGGGCCGCGCGCCAGGAACGCCTCGATATCCTCATGGCCGATGCGGCCGGCCGGGCCGGATCCCGCAACCTGCCGGAGATCGATGCCGGCCTCTTTTGCCCGCAGACGGACGGCCGGAGAGGCCAACGGTCTTTCGCCTTCGGGACGCGGCGCGCCGGGGGGCGCGGCACCTCGGGACGTCGGCGCAGTACCCCCACCCCTAGCCCCTCCCCACAAGGGGGAGGGGGATCCCGTCTCTGCTATCCGCGCACTCTTCGCAGCAGTTCCCGCTGGAGGCGAAGCGGACTTTGCTTCGTCCTTGGATACCGTGGCGCGTCCCCCTCCCCCTTGTGGGGAGGGGTTAGGGGTGGGGGTACTCTCAGCCGTGACTTTTGCCGGCGTCGCACCACCCGCAACATTGCCCTCGCCTGCCACCTTCAGCCGCACGATGGGCGAGCCGATCGCCACCGTGTCGCCGATCTCGGCGCCCAGCCACAGGATTTCGCCGTCGACAGGCGACGGGATTTCGACCGTCGCCTTGTCGGTCATGACAGCGGCAAGCACGGTGTCCTCGCGCACCATGTCGCCGATCTTGACGTGCCATTCGACGAGCTCGGCTTCGGCGACACCCTCGCCGACATCGGGCAGCTTGATGATGTGTTCGCCCATCTCAGGCCCCCATGGTTTCAAGCAAAGCACGGCCTACCCGGGCGGGACCGGGAAAATAGTCCCATTCCTGCGCATGCGGATAGGGCGTGTCCCAGCCGGCAACGCGAGCGACCGGCGCTTCGAGGTGATAGAAGCAGTTTTCCTGCACCAGGGCCGACAGTTCGGCGCCGAAGCCCGACGTCAGCGTCGCCTCGTGCACGATGACGCAGCGCCCGGTCTTCTTGACCGAGGCGACGATCGTGTCGAGATCGAGCGGCAAAAGGGTCCTGAGATCGATGATCTCGGCATCGATGCCGGTTTCCTCGACCGCGGCCTGCGCGACATAGACCATGGTGCCGTAGGCGAGCACGGTGAGGGCCGAGCCTGCCCGGCGGATCGCCGCCTTGCCGAGCGGCACGGTGTAGTGGCCGTCGGCGACCTCTCCGAGCTCATGTTTCGACCACGGCGTCACCGGCCGGTCGTGATGGCCGTCGAAAGGGCCGTTGTAGAGCCGCTTCGGCTCCAAAAAAATCACCGGATCGGGGTCTTCGATCGCCGCGATGAGTAGCCCTTTGGCGTCATGTGGGTTGGACGGCACCACGGTCTTCAGTCCCGACACATGGGTGAACAGCGCTTCCGGGCTCTGGCTGTGCGTCTGGCCGCCAAAAATGCCGCCGCCGGTCGGCATGCGCACCACGATCGGACAGGTGAAATCGCCGTTGGAGCGGTAACGCAGCCGTGCCGCTTCCTGCGTCAGCTGGTCGTAGGCCGGATACATGTAGTCGGCAAACTGAATCTCCACGCACGGCTTCAGGCCATAGGCGGCCATGCCGATGGCCGAGCCGACAATGCCGGATTCGTTGATCGGCGCATCGAAGCAGCGGCTCTTGCCGTATTTGGCCTGCAGGCCTTGCGTGCAGCGGAATACGCCGCCGAAGAAGCCGACATCTTCGCCGAACACGACGACTTTGTCGTCGCGCCCCATCGACACGTCCATGGCATCGCGAATGGCCTCGATCATGGTCCGTCTCGGCATGGCTCAAACCCCCGCCTGCTGGCGCTGGCGTCTGAGATGCGGCGGCATCTCGGCATAGAGCCCTTCGAACATGTCGCGCGTCGACGGCTTGCCGCCGGCATGCAGCGTGCCGTGGCTTTCCGCTTCCTTCTGCGCCGCGATTACCGTGTCGAGGATTTCCGCCTCGGCCTGCGCGTGCCGCTCGTCCGACCAGACGCCGAGCGCGATGAGATGGTTCTTCAGCCGCACGATCGGATCGCCGAGCGGCCAGGCGTCGGATTCGGTCTTTGGCCGATAGGCCGAGGGGTCGTCCGAGCTCGAATGCGCGCCGGCACGGTAGGTGACATATTCGACCAGCGTCGGCCCGAGATTGCTGCGCGCCCGCTCCGCCGCCCATTTGGCAACCGCATGCACCGCGAGATAGTCGTTGCCGTCGACGCGCAATGACGGGATGCCGAAGCCGAGGCCCCGGGCAGCAAACGTGCCCGAGCCGCCGCGCGCGATGCCTTGAAAGGTCGAGATCGCCCACTGGTTGTTGACGACGTTGAGCACGACCGGCGCCTTATAGGTGGAGGCGAACACCAGCGCCGAATGAAAGTCGGATTCGGCCGTCGAGCCGTCGCCGATCCAGGCGGCTGCGATGCGCGAATCGTTCGATATCGCCGAGGCCATCGCCCAGCCGACCGCCTGGATGTACTGCGTCGCCAGATTGCCGGAGATCGAGAAGAAGCCGTGCTCCTTCGACGAATACATGACCGGCAATTGCCGGCCCTTCAGCGGATCGGCCTCGTTGGAATAGATCTGGTTCATCATCGTGACCATCGGATAGCCGTCGGCGATGAGCAGCCCTGCCTGGCGATAGGTCGGAAAATTCATATCGCCCGGCGCCAGCGCCTTGCGGAAGGCGCAAGCCACCGCCTCTTCGCCCAGATGCTGCATGTAGAACGAGGTCTTGCCCTGCCGCTGCGCCATCTGCATGCGCGCGTCGAAGGCCCGCAGCGTCATCATGTGGCGCAGCCCGGCCAGCAGCTCGTCGCTGGAAAGCAGGCCGGCCCAGGGACCGACGGCCTCGCCATTGCGGTTCAGCACACGGATGATCGAGAAGGCATGATCGCGGATGGTTCGCGGATCGACATCGATCTCGGGGCGCGGCACCGAGCCGGCCTTGGGGATCGGCACATTGGAAAAGTCAGGCGTCCCGCCCGGCCGCACTTCCGGTTCCGGAACGTGGAAACGCAACATCCCAGCATCGGCCATGACGTCTGTCCTCCAATGTTGCCTGGTGCCGATATTTGCATATCTGCGCCGCCAGGCCAGTGCGAATTCGTCGGGGTAGCATGCGGACGTCGGTCCCGGCCGCGCCGGCCGATCCAGCCTCCCCAGCACCAAGATGAAGATATGTCGACGAAATTTCTTGTCGATGTTGGGGGACGGCGCGCAATTAGGGAGAAGGTTGGGCTGGGTTTGCCGGAAGATAAGGTGATTGGCGAAGGCGGCGAAGCGTAATCTCCCTCCTTGAGGGGGAGATGGCCGGC
Organism: Mesorhizobium sp. M0011; assembly: GCF_040324155.1. Taxonomy (NCBI): domain Bacteria; kingdom Pseudomonadati; phylum Pseudomonadota; class Alphaproteobacteria; order Hyphomicrobiales; family Phyllobacteriaceae; genus Mesorhizobium; species Mesorhizobium sp. M0011. The sequence goes on from NZ_JAMYVQ010000042.1 coordinate 7,492, forward strand.
AGGCCAGAGGGGGTCGGTTCGACTGGATGCGACCTCCTTGCGACAGATGAAGGTTAGCGCTCCACGCGCAACGACCCCCTCTGTCGCCTTCGGCGTAATCTCCCCCTCAAGGGGGAGATTACGCGCTCCGCCGCTTTTGCCAATCTTCCACGCTGCGAGAAAATCACGCGCATCATCCTTTGCCCCAATCACCAACCTCCATTCACCCCGCCCCCGCATCATGCTAACCAACCCGCCATGGCACAGAAGAAAGCATACGAGGTCGATGGCTGGCTCGCGAAGCCGGACCAGCGCATCTCCATCGTCCTGCTGTACGGCCCTGACCGCGGCCTCGTCTCCGAGCGGGCGAAGGCCTTTGCCGGCAAGACCGGCCTGCCTCTCGACGATCCCTTCTGCGTGGTCCGGCTGGAGGGTTCGGAGGTCGACCGCGATGAGGGCCGGCTGCTCGACGAAGCGCGCACCGTGCCGATGTTTTCCGACCGGCGGCTGCTGTGGGTGCGCAATGCCAGCGGCCAGAAGGCGCTGGCCGACGACGTCAAGGCGCTGACGGCGGAGCCCGCGCGCGATGCCATCATTCTCATCGAGGCCGGCGACCTCAAGAAGGGTGTCGGCCTGCGCGCCATCGTCGAGGCGGCGGACAATGCCATGGCGCTGCCGTGCTATGCCGATGAGGCGCGCGACATCGACGGCGTCATCGACGCCGAATTGAGCAAGGCCGGCATGTCGATGACCATGGAGGCGAGGCAGGCGCTGCGCCGCAATCTCGGCGGCGACCGGCTGGCCTCGCGCGGCGAGATGGAAAAGCTCGTGCTCTACGCCCATGGCCAGAACGAGATCGGCCTGGAAGAGGTCAAGGCGATGTCGGGTGATGTCTCCGGCGCCTCTTTCGACGACGCGGTCGACGCGCTTCTCGAAGGCAAGATCGGCGACTTCGACACCGCCTTCAGCCGGCATTGCCAGTCCGGCGGCCAGCCCTTCCTGGTGCTGTCCTCGGCAATGCGGCAGTTGCAGCAGATCCAGGTCATGCGCGGCCAGATGGAGTCCGGCAACCGCAACGCCGCCTCGGTCGTCGCCGCCGCTCGCCCGCCGGTGTTTTTTTCGCGGCGCAAGCTGGTCGAGAAGGCGCTGGAGCGCTGGAGCACCGACGCGCTCGGCCGCGCGCTGACGCGGCTGCAGACAGCGGTCCTGCAGACGCGGCGAAGGCCGGATCTTTCCGTCGCGCTGGCAAGGCAGGCGCTGCTTGGTATTGCCGTGGAGAGCAGCCGGCTGGCGCAAAGGTAGGAGATTGGCGATCTCCCCCCTCGTGGGGGAGATGGCTGGCAAGCCAGAGGGGGCGCTGTCCCGCCGACGTCTCTATTGGCTAGAATGCGCCACCTGACAGCTTGTCAGCTATTCGAAAGTGACCAAAGCTGGCGTTCCTTCACGCCCCCTCTGCCCTACCGGCATCTCCCCACAAGTGGCAGGGCTATCGCATATGGAATTCCTGAGATGTCTGCCCGGCACGGACCCCCACCCCTAACCCCTCCCCACAAGGGGAGCCAAACACAGGCGCCGCAAAGAGAAGGGCCGGCTACCGCCAGCCCTTTATGCTCTCAAGCCCGTGCCAACCAGCTCAGCTGGACCTTAAGCCAGGAGTTAATTTGCCGGCTAACTACCGATCCTGCTTCAGCCTGCGGCACAGCTCATCAAGCTGTTCCAGCGACCGGTACGAAACCCGCAGCACGCCGCCTCTGCCCTTGTGATCCACCGACACGATCATGCCGATCGTGTCGGTCAACAGTTTTTCCAGCGCCAGCGTGTCGGCGTCCTTTTCGTCAGGACTTGGCGCCGGCTTGGCTTCCCTGGCGCTGCTGGTGCCGGCCGGCATCTGCGCCAGCGCTTCGGCCTGGCGCACCGAAAGGCCCTCTTCGACGATGCGCTTGGCAAGGCCGGCCGGATCTTCCGCCGTCACCAGCGTGCGGGCATGGCCGGCAGACAGAGCGCCGTCGACCAGCATGTCGCGGATCACGTCCGGCAGCTTCAAGAGCCTGAGCGTGTTGGCGACATGGCTGCGGCTCTTGCCGATCACCTGGCCGAGATCGGCCTGGGTGTAGCCGTGCTCGTCGATCAGTTGCTGATAACCAAGCGCCTCCTCGACCGCATTGAGATCGGTGCGCTGGACGTTCTCGATAATCGCCAGTTCGAGCGCGGTGCGGTCGTTGACCTCGCGGATGATGACCGGGATCTCGGACAGCCCGGCGCGCTGCGCCGCGCGCCAGCGCCGCTCGCCGGCGATGATTTCGTAGCGGCCGGCCTGTGTCGGCGAAGGCCGCGCCACCACCGGCTGGACGACGCCGTGTTCGCGGATCGACTGGGCAAGATCGGTCAGCTCGGCGTCGCCGAAATGCCGGCGCGGATTTTTCGGATTGGGGGTCAGGAACTCGATCGGCACCTTGCCGTCGGCGCTCATGCCGGGCTTCTCAGGCGCTGCGGGGCGATCGATCTCGCCGATAAGCGCAGCCAGTCCACGCCCCAGTCTCTTTCTTGAAAGGTCTTCGCTCATCTTTATTCCAGTTGGCTATTCCAAATCGTTTCGGTATCGAATCGGCTTTTAGCTATGCATCCGGCCTAATCAAGCGGCGCGTAACTTGCGCTCGCGGCGGATCACTTCCGACGCCAGTTGCAGATAGGCCTGGCTGCCGGAGCACTTCAAATCATAGAGGATCGCCGGCTTGCCGTAGGACGGCGCCTCGGACACCCGCACATTGCGCGGAATGACGGTCTCGTAGACCTTGTCGCCCATATGCGCCCGCACATCCTGCACCACCTGGTTGGCGAGATTGTTGCGGCCGTCATACATGGTCAGCACGATGCCCTGGATGGTGAGATCCGGATTGATCGAGCGGCGCACCTGCTCGACCGTCTCCAGCAACTGGCTGAGACCTTCGAGCGCGAAAAACTCGCATTGCAGCGGTACAAGAACAGAATCGGCCGCGGCCATTGAATTCAAAGTCAAAAGGTTGAGCGATGGTGGGCAGTCGATCAGCACATAGCCGAATGGTGCGCCGCGCTCGGTCGCAGCGCGCAGCGCATTGCGCAGCTTGAGCACCCGGTCGGGCGCGGAGGCGATCTCCATTTCGATGCCGAGCAGGTCGAGCGTCGACGGCACGATCGACAGGCCGGGCACGGCTGTGGGGATGGCCGCGGCCTCCAGCTCAAGCTCGCCGGTCAGCACGTCATAGGAGGACACCGTGCGGTCCTTGCGATCGATGCCGAGGCCGGTGCTGGCATTTCCCTGCGGATCGAGATCGACGATCAGCACCTTTTCGCCGATCGCGGCCAGCGCGGTCGCCAGATTGATGGCGGTCGTTGTCTTGCCGACACCGCCCTTCTGGTTGGCTACGGTGATGATTCGGGGGCCATTCTTCATCATGGGTCTATGCCAGAAGTTCATTTTGGGATCGCCAAAGCGTCTGACACGTCGCGGATCAGACAGGTCGCAGGTTGGACAGTTCAAGGATGACCCCATGCGGGTCGGTCACACTTGGATGTTCTACCAGATCGAAGGACCATCGGTGAACGCTTTCTTCCACTTCGGCGCGGTAATCCCGGCCTTTGTGGAACAGGCCGCGCGCGCCTGACGTCAGCCATGGCGCCGACAGGTCCAGCAAGGTCGAAAGCGACGCCAAAGCCCGCGCCGTGACAACTTGCGGTGTCGAAACAAGCGCATGGCTGTCATCGATGCGGCGCGCCACGACTCGCGCCGGCAGCCTGAACTGCCCGACGACGGTCTGCAGGAAGGACGCCTTTTTGCGATTGCTTTCAACCAGGTCGATGCTGGCGCCGTCGCGCTCGGCAAGCAGGAAAGCCATGACAAGGCCCGGAAATCCGCCGCCCGAGCCGAGATCCACCCAGCGCGTGGCAACCGGTTCTATGCGTCCGAGTTGGGCGCTGTCCAGGATATGGCGCTGCCAGACATCGCCCGACGTCGATTGCGCCACCAGATTGATGCTGCGATTCCATTTCTGGAACATCTGCTCGAAGGCCACCAGCCGATCGAATGTTTCACGTGAAACCGGGCCTGCCGCGTCCTGCAGGCTCTCTAGGGAAATAGAACTCACGCAACTTCCTTTTGTGGGCGCTGGGTGCTTTCCGCGTGACGGACATGCGCGACGATGATCGCCAGCGCCGCCGGCGTCATGCCTTCCATGCGCTGGGCATCAGCGATGGAGCGCGGCCGCCGCGCCTGCATCTTCTGCTTCAGCTCGTTCGACAGACCCGGCACTCCGGCGAAATCGACCGTCTCGGGGATAAGCCGGCTCTCCTCATGCCGGATTTGCGCCACGTCAGTTTTCTGACGATCCAGATAGACAGAATACTTCGCTTCCGTCTCGAGGCGCTCCGCCGTCTTGCCGTCGATCGCCGCAAAGCGCGGATCGACGCCGGCCAGCCAAGCGACATCGACGTCAGGATAGGACAGCAATTCATAGCCGGACCGGCGCACGCCATCCCGGTTGATGTCCAGCCCGTGTCGCGCCGCCTCGTTCGGCGTCAGGGCGAGCGACTTCGCCAAGTCCCGCGCCTCATCCAGGCTTTGCATGACCTGCCCGTAGCGTTGCATGCGCTGTGCCGAAGCGATGCCCAGCTTCGCAGCCAGAGGCGTCAGTCGTTCATCCGCATTGTCGGCACGCAGCGACAGCCGGAATTCGGCCCGAGAGGTGAACATCCGGTAGGGTTCGCTGATGCCGCGGCTGGTCAGGTCGTCGACCATCACCCCAATATAGGCTTCGGTGCGGCTGAGCACGATCTGCTCGCTCCCCGCCGCCCGCCGCGCCGCATTGAGGCCTGCGAGCAAGCCTTGCCCGGCTGCTTCCTCATAGCCGGTCGTGCCGTTGATCTGCCCGGCGAGGAAAAGACCACTGATGCGCTTCGTCTCCAGCGTCTGATGCAGTTCGCGCGGATCGACGTGATCATACTCGATGGCATAGCCGGGCTGCAGCATGGTTGCGCGCTCCAGCCCTGGGATGGTTTTCAATATATCGAGCTGTACGTCTTCGGGCAGCGAGGTCGAAATACCATTGGGATAAACGGTATCATCGTCCAGCCCTTCCGGCTCCAGAAAGATCTGGTGCCCGTCCCTGTCGCCGAACTTGACGATCTTGTCCTCGATCGACGGGCAGTAGCGCGGTCCGACACCTTCGATCGAGCCGGAATACATGGCGGAGCGGCCGAGATTGGCGCGGATCAGCTCATGCGTGGCCGTCATCGTGCGGGTGATGCCGCACTCGATCTGCGGCGTGGTGATGCGGTCGGTCATCAGCGAGAACGGCACAGGATTCTCATCCGCCGCCTGGCTTTCCAGCGACGCCCAGTCGATGGTCCGGCCGTCGAGCCGCGGCGGCGTGCCGGTCTTCAGCCGACCGAGCTTGAAGCCGGCGCGGTCCATCGTCGCCGACAGACCAAGACTGGCCTGTTCGTTCATGCGGCCGGCAACAATCTTCTTCTCGCCGATATGGATAAGTCCGCGCAGGAAAGTTCCGGTCGTCAAAACGACAGCGCCACAGGCAAGCCGCCTTCCATCGGCCAGGAGAACGGCCACGATCTGCCCATCGTCGATTTCGAAGTCCAGAACCTCGCCTTCGACCACGTCGAGATCTTTCTGCTGCCGAATCGCTTCCTGCATGGCGAGGCGATAGAGCTTTCGGTCGGCCTGCGTGCGCGGCCCGCGTACTGCTGGGCCCTTGCGGCGGTTGAGCAGGCGGAACTGGATACCGGCAGTATCCGCCACCCGCCCCATCAAGCCGTCCATGGCATCGATCTCGCGGACCAGGTGACCCTTGCCGAGCCCGCCGATCGCCGGATTGCACGACATGACCCCGATCGTGTCGAAACGCAGCGTCACCAAAGCGGTCTTCGCACCGGCGCGCGCTGCAGCGCTGGCCGCCTCGCACCCGGCGTGGCCACCGCCCACCACAACCACATCATAGTGATTGGTCATTTCCAAACGTCCTAGACTCAAATGAATCAGGGACACATGTCCCCGTGAGGCTTTGCTGTCAAGAAAACTCCGCGGGTCGTTTCACGTGAAACAACCTTGCGGGCTGTCAGCCCCATGTTTCACGTGAGTCACCAAGGCTGCCTGACGCGTTTCACGTGAGTCACACAGGCAGCGCAGCGCGGTGGCCCAGACGAAGCCTCCCCGCCTTCGTCATCCACGGGCGGAGCGTCCGCGAATCGGCGTCGCGGAGACCCGAGGATCCATGCCGTGACCTTGGCCAAAGGGTACAGCGGAGCAGAATTCTGCATCGTGGCCGCTGCTTTGATGTCGCGGCATGGATCCTCGGGTCTGCGCTGCGTCGCTGCGCTCCTTGCTTCGCCCGTGGATGACGAAGCGATACACCGCACTGTTTCACGTGAGTCATTTCCCAATACAGAACTGTGAGAAAATCACATCCAGCATCTCCTCGACGTCGATGGCGCCGACAATACGGCCCAGGCGATCCGCGGCAAGCCGCAACTCTTCGGCGCGCAATTCCTGCCCGACAGTCTGGCCGTCGGTTGCACGAAGCAGGTGCCTATTCGCTGCGCCAAGCAATTCGACGTGGCGCAGGCGCGATGGCAAAACATCACCGACGCTGCCGGCTGCTTCGGCAGCTCGCCGGCCGATTTCCGCCAGCAGTCTCTCCACGCCCGTCCCGTTTTTTACCGAAATGACAAGGTTGTAGTCTTCCATCGCCCCGCTCGCCGCGCGGTCTTCCAGCAGATCGCGCTTGGTGCCAACGCGCAAGGTCGGCGCCGCGGTCGGCAATGAACGAATATCCCCAGGATTCGTAACATCCTGCAGCAACAGCAAGAGATCGGCGCCATGCGCCTTGGCCCTCGCCTTCTCGATGCCGATCGCCTCGACCTTCCCCGGCGCATCGCGCAGCCCGGCCGTATCGGTAAGCCGGACCCGCAGCCCCTGGAGATCAAGTGTCACTTCAAGCAGATCCCGCGTCGTGCCGGGTTCATCCGTTACTATAGCGGCATCCCGCCGGGCCAGGGCATTGAACAGACTCGACTTACCGGCGTTGGGCGCGCCAAGGATCACGACCTCGAAGCCGTCGCGAATGATCTCGGCGGCGCGAAACCCGGCGATGTGGCGATCGATCTCGCCGATCATCGTCCTGACATCGGACCAGACCGTATCCGAAACGGAACCGGGGACATCGTCCTCATCGGCGAAATCGATTTCCGCCTCGATCATGGCGCGGGCATGGATCAGTCTGCGGCGCCAGCCGAGATAGAGTTCGCTCTGAACGCCTTCGGCATTTTGAACGGCAAAACGCCGCTGCGCCTCGGTCTCGGCGTTGACGAGATCCGCCAATGCCTCGGTCTCGACAAGGTCGACCTTGCCGTTGAGAAAGGCCCGGCGCGTGAATTCGCCGGGTTCCGCGTGCCTGACGCCGTCAAGGCCTGCGATCGTCTCCAGCATTTTTGCCACAACGGCACGACCGCCGTGAACATGGAATTCCGCAACGTCCTCGCCGGTGAAACTGGCCGGACCGCGAAAGAAAACGACCAGGCCGGTGTCGAGCACGGTCCCGTCGGGTGCCCTGAATCGGCGCAGAACTGCCGAGCGGTCCTTAACCATGCTGCCGGCAATCGTTTCGACCACGAATCGAGTCTGCGGGCCGGAAATGCGGATGACGCCAACCCCGGCCGGAAGCCGGCCGCTCGACAGCGCTACGATGGAACCGCCTGAAATCATTTGCCCGCTCTACCGAACCGCCCTAGCTTTACGCCTATCCGACCCATCCGAGTTTGCCCATCGTGACGTTGCCCGCGCAAAACCTGCTCGCTGAAGAAGCAAGCCCCTATCTGCAGCAGCACAGCGGCAATCCCGTGCACTGGCGCGCCTGGTCGCCGGCTTCGCTCGAGGAGGCGAAGGCGCTGGACAGGCCGATCCTGCTCTCGGTCGGCTATGCCGCCTGCCACTGGTGCCACGTCATGGCGCATGAAAGCTTCGAGAACGATGGTGTCGCCGCCGTCATGAACCGTCTGTTCGTCAATATCAAGGTCGACCGCGAGGAGCGTCCCGACATCGACCAGATCTATATGGCTGCACTCTCCGCCATGGGCGAGCAAGGCGGCTGGCCGCTGACCATGTTCCTGACGCCGGACGGCAAGCCGTTCTGGGGCGGCACCTATTTTCCGCGCGAGCCACGCTATGGCCGCCCCGGTTTCATCCAGGTGATGGAGGCGGTGGACAAGGCCTGGCGCGAGAAGCGGGCGAGCCTCAACCAGAGTGCCGACGGCCTGACCTTACATGTCGAGGCGCGGCTTGCCGGCTCGCATGCGAAAACAGGGCTCGATCGCGGCACGCTGGCTGAGCTTGCCAAGGGCATAGACGGCATGATCGACCGCGATCTCGGCGGCTTAAGCGGCGCGCCGAAATTCCCCATTGCGCCGTTCATGCAAACGCTGTGGCTGTCCTGGCTGCGCGACGGCAACGCCAGCCACCGCGACGACGTCCTACTCAGTCTTGAGCAGATGGTGAGCGGCGGCATCTACGACCATATCGGCGGCGGGCTCAGCCGTTACTCGACCGACGCCGAATGGCTGGTGCCGCATTTCGAAAAGATGCTTTACGACAATGCCCAGCTGATCCGCTTCTGCAACTGGGCCTATGCCGCAAGCGGCAACGAGTTGTTCCGGGTCCGAATCGAAGAGACGATCGACTGGCTGCTGCGCGAAATGCGCGTCGACGGCGGCGCATTTGCCGCCAGTCTCGACGCCGACAGCGACGGCGAGGAAGGGCTGTTCTACACTTGGAGCAAAGACGAGGTCGAGGCCGCACTCGGTGACGATTCCGCCTTGTTTGTCAATCACTTCACGCTCTCCAGCCCGCATGGCTGGGAAGGCAAGCCGGTTGTTCACCAAACCCTGTCCCAGCAATCGCAATATGTGATCGATCGCGAAGAGATCAGCCCGCTCAAGGGGAAACTCCTTGCAGTCCGGGAAGAGCGGGTCAGGCCCGGCCTTGACGCAAAGACCCTCACCGACTGGAACGGCCAGATGATCGCGGCGATTGCAGAAGCCGGCCGGTCGCTGGCGCGGCCTGACTGGATCGATGCGGCGGCAAAAGCCTTTGCCCATATCCGCGCTGCCAGCCGCGACGGCCGCTTGCCGCATTCGATGCTCGGCGCCAGAAAACTGTTTCCTGCTTTGTCCAGCGACTATGCCGCCATGACCAACGCAGCCATCTCGCTGTTCGAGGCCACTGGGGATTGGAGCTATGTCGACCAGGCCGGCCAGTTTGTCGAGCAGCTCGACCATTGGCACGCCGATACCGAAAAGGCAGGTTATTACCTGACTGCCTCGGACAGCACCGACGTGCCGATCCGCATCCGCGGCGATGTCGACGAGGCCATTCCGTCCGCCACCGGCCAAATCATCGAAGCACTGGTCCGGCTCGCCTCCGTCACCGGCGATCTCGAGCTGCACGAGAAAGCCTGGGAGGTCGCCGAACATGCCGCCGGCCGTGCCGCAAACCAAGCCTATGGCCAGGCCGGCATCGTCAACGCCTGCGCGCTGGCGATCGAGCCGCTCAAACTGGTCATCGTCGATACGCTGGGCGATCCAAAGCTCGTTCCGGTTGCGAATCAAAACCCGGATCCAAGGCGGGTGGACATCATCGTGCCGATCGGTACGGATACGAATCGACCCTTGCTACCCGGCGGGATGCTGCCGCCGACCGATAAAGCGGGCGCCTGGCTCTGCACCGGCCAGGTTTGTCTTCCCGCCGTCACGGGTCCCGAAGAGCTGGAACGCCTTCTCAACCACCAATAGGTCAGGCGCCTTGCGCCGGCTCGGAGAACGCCTCGGTCGAAGAACCAGCCGGCCGGCGCTTGAACAGCAAATCCTTGGCGGCGATCACCGCACCGATGGTGATCAGCACGCAGGCGAGCGCCACCGACCAGTGAAACACACCAAAGCCTGCCAGCAACAGCACGATGACCGACAACAGCGGCGCGGCGTAGGACAGGGCGCCAAGGATCATGATGTCACCGTGCTTGCAGCCAAAATCCCAGGCGTAGAAGCCGGCTCCCAGAGGAATCGTGCCCAGAATGACGATAGCCGTCCACTGCGTCGGCGTCTGCGGCCAGACCGTGGTCTCAAGCATCAGGTGCAGCGAGAAAGCGACCGCCGCCGTGATGAAGCAATAACCGGCCACGACATCCGTCGGCACCTGGCCGAAGCGGCGTGACAGGACGGAATAGCCAGCCCAGATGAAGGCGCAGAAGAGCGCGATGACATGGCCCTTCATCACCCCATTGGCTAGGCCGACATTGCCGCCCTTGGTGATCACCACGATGGCGCCGGCAAGCCCGAGAACGACGCCCACGACGTGGTGAGCCTTCAGCCTCTCACCGGGCAGGAAAGCTGCAAAGACGACGATCAGCAATGGCCAGAGATAGGCGATCAGGCTGACCTCGACCGGCGGCGCCGACTGGATCGCAAAGAAATAGGCGCAGTGGTAGATGCACAGTCCCGCCGTGCCTATCGCCCAGACCGGCCATGGCTGCCGCAGCGACCGGATCGCGCCTGGGCGGAAAATCCAGCTGCCGGCGCCGACCAGCCCTCCGAGCAGGAAGGTCATGGCTGCCAGCTGAAACGGCGGGATCGAGCCCGCAGCGGTCGACAGCAGCGCCAGGAAGGACCAGGTCAGGATGGCCGAAAAGCCGATCAGGGTCGGGATTGTCTTCTTCACGTCGCTGCTTCCAGTTTGCAGACACGAGCTTTGCATGAACGCGAAATCGTCTGCCGCCACATACAGCCGCCCGATATCGGGAAAGCGACTTGCCGCCGGACAATGAAAAACCCCATCCCGGTTTCGCGGAATGGGGCTTCAATACACAGACCGGAAGATTTCGGCCTGACCTTTACGTGTTCATCGAATCGAAGAAATCCGCATTGGTCTTGGTCTGCTTGAGCTTATCGATCAGGAACTCGATCGCGTCGGTGGTTCCCATCGGCGCCAGGATGCGGCGCAGCACAAAAATCTTCTGCAGATCCTGCTTGGAAACCAGCAGGTCTTCCTTGCGGGTGCCGGACTTCAAGATGTCCATGGCCGGATAGATGCGCTTGTCGGCCACCTTGCGGTCGAGCTGGATTTCGCAGTTGCCGGTGCCCTTGAACTCTTCGAAGATGACTTCGTCCATGCGGCTGCCGGTATCGATCAGCGCGGTGGCGATGATGGTCAGCGAGCCGCCTTCCTCGATGTTGCGGGCGGCGCCGAAGAAGCGCTTCGGCCGCTGCAGGGCGTTGGCGTCGACACCACCGGTCAGCACCTTGCCGGATGACGGCACGACGGTGTTGTAGGCGCGGCCGAGGCGGGTGATCGAATCGAGCAGGATGACGACATCGCGGCCATGTTCGACCAGGCGCTTGGCCTTCTCGATGACCATTTCGGCGACCTGCACGTGGCGCACGGCCGGCTCGTCGAAGGTCGAGGAGATCACCTCGCCCTTCACCGAGCGCTGCATGTCGGTCACTTCTTCCGGCCGCTCGTCTATCAGAAGCACGATCAGATAGCATTCCGGATGGTTGGCGGTGATCGAGTGGGCGATGTTCTGCATCAGAACCGTCTTGCCGGTACGCGGCTGCGCGTTGATCAAAGCGCGCTGTCCCTTGCCGATCGGCGCTACCAGGTCGATCACACGGGCCGAGATGTCCTTGGTGGTCACATTCTCGATCTCCATCTTCAGCCGCTTGGTCGGATAGAGCGGCGTCAGATTGTCGAAGTGGATCTTGTGACGGATCTTCTCGGGATCGTCGAAATTGATGGTGTTGACCTTGAGCAGCGCGAAATAGCGCTCGCCCTCTTTCGGGCTGCGGATCGGCCCTTCGACCGTATCGCCGGTCTTCAGCGAAAAGCGCCGGATCTGCGACGGCGAAATATAGATGTCGTCGGGACCTGGCAGATAATTGGCGTTGGCGGAGCGCAGGAAGCCGAAACCGTCCTGCAGCACCTCGACCACGCCATCACCGATGATCTCGATCTCCTGGGCGGCCAGCTTCTTCAGGATCGCAAACATCAGCTCCTGCTTGCGCATGACGCTGGCGTTTTCGACCTCGAGCGACTCGGCATAAGCGATCAGCTCTGGCGGTTTCTTGTTCTTGAACTCGGCGAGTTTCATTTCTTGCATAGACGGACCTTGAATAGATGGAGTCTGGGTAGGCTTTGGGAAAATATCGGCGGGATGCGACAAATGCCGGGCGCGGCCGAAAACAACGAGGGGCGGCGCATGACGGGAAGGAAGACCCGTCTTTTATCGTCGGTCGGGTGAAAGAGCAAGCTGCGTTTTGCGTGCCCTATGAAGGCTTAAAACGCGTCAATGCCTGTCGCTGTCTCCTGGTCGTTTCTGAGCAGCATGCATCAGAACGGCTTGACCACCACCAGGATGACGATTGCGATCATCAGCAATGTGGGGATCTCGTTGACCATCCGCCAGTGCCTGGCCGGTTTTTCATTGCGGTCATCGGCGAATTTGCGCACCGCGCCCGAGAGATAGCCGTGCAGGGCCGACAGCAAAAGCACCGCTCCGATCTTGGCGTGAAGCCAGCCGCCCTGGAAACCAAAACCCTTCCAGGCGAGCCATAGGCCGAATACCCAGGTGACGATCATCGCCGGGTTGATGATGCCGCGCAGCAGGCGCCGCTCCATTACCTTGAAGGTCTCGGACTGCACCGAGCCCTTCTCGGCATCGGCGTGATAGACCAGCAGCCGCGGCAGATAGAGCATGCCCGCCATCCATGAGATGACGGCGAGGATATGGATCGCCTTGGCCCAGGGATAGAAACTGTCGGGTGCGGCGAAATACAAAAGCGCGGTGAAAACGACCAGCACGGCGATACCGATCGTCATGCGCATCATCGCCTGGCCGGTGCTGTTCGTGTTTTTCATCTCAGCCATCAGCGTGTCGCGCTCCGCACCTGTTTCACCATCGCCTCGACATGAGCGATCGGCGTCTCCGGCGTGATGCCGTGACCGAGATTGAAGATCAGCGGCCCGTCTCCCAGCGCCTTCAGGATCGCCTCGACACCATCCGACAGCGCCTTGCCGCCAGCCACGAGCCGCAAGGGATCGAGATTGCCCTGAACCGCACCTGAGCGCTGCAATTCCTTCGCCGCGACCAAGGGCACCGTCCAGTCGATCCCCAGCGCCGTTACGCCGGTCTTTTGCCGATAGGTCCGGTAGCGCGAACCGGCGCCCTTGGGAAAACCGATGATCGGAACATCGGGATGAACCGCCCGCACCCGGCCAACGATCTCGGCCATTGGCTGAACGCAGAACAGGTCGAAAGTTTCATCGTCCAGCACGCCGGACCAGGAATCGAAAATCTGCACCACATCCGCGCCCGCCTCGATCTGGCGGATGAGATAGGCGGCCGAATGTTCGGCAAGCACCTTCAGCAGTCGTTGAAACGCCACCGGCTCGCGATAGGCAAAAAGCCGCGCCGGCGCCTGGTCGGGTGTGCCATGGCCGGCGATCATGTAGGTCGCCACCGTCCACGGCGCGCCGCAGAAGCCTATCAGGGTTGTCTCTTCGGGCAGTTTGGCCCGCAACCGGCGAACCGTCTCGTAGACCGGTTCGAGATTCACGTGAAACACCTTGCCTTCCAGAGCCAAAATCTCCGGCGCGGTGATCGGCGTCAGCAGCGGCCCTCTGCCCTCTTCGAAGCGCACGTCACGGCCAAGCGCATGCGGAACGACAAGGATATCGGAAAACAGGATCGAGGCATCGAAACCAAAACGCTCGATCGGCTGCAAGGTCACTTCGACCGCAAGGTCAGGATCGTAGCAGAGGTCCAGGAACGAGCCTGCTCGCCTGCGTGTCTCCCGATACTCCGGCAGATAGCGCCCGGCCTGACGCATCATCCAGAGCGGAGGCGGAAAATGAGCCTTGCCCCTGAGGACATCCAGCATGATCCGGTTCTGGGGCATCGGGTGCTCGCTTCTCCCAGCCTCTTCTATAATCAAAGATTCTTATATCTAAGATTCTTCTGATTCTAAGAGTCTGTTGGTTCTGGTGGTTGTCACCTGTCCCGCTTTGCCCCGGAAAACACCAGCCAACATATTGTCGCGTGCTTCTTTTTCCCAGATGTAGGGTTCTGGGGATAGCTCCGAATCGATCAATCGAGTCAAAGTGTTAGGCACAGCGATGAAAGGCGGGTCCTGTGGACGGACCGCAGTCGAAAAAAGCCGTCCCCAAACTTGTCCCCAGTCGCCCGACGAAGCTGACAGTGCATCGAATTGTGGACAAACTGCCATCTGATACAGTCGCCTCCGACAGGCCCGTCTTTTCATCCCGCTTATCCACAGAAGCCCACAGCCCCAGGTGACCCCTGTGAACAAACCCCAGAGCTTCTTCCACCTGCACCTGATTTCCGACGCGACCGGCGAAACGCTGCTTGCCGCCGGCCGGGCAGCTTCGGCGCAGTACAAGGACGCGCGCGCCATCGAGCATATCTATCCGCTGATCCGCACCGAAAAGCAGGTGGCAAAGGTGTTCGAGGACATCGAGGAGGAACCGGGCATCATCCTCTATACGGTCGTCGACCAGAAGCTGGCGCGCGGCATCGACGAGCGCTGCGCGGCCATGGGCCTGCCCTGCGTGTCGGTGCTGGAGCCGGTGCTGACCGTGTTCCAGTCCTATCTAGGCACCCCGGCCGGTCGCCGCGTCGGCGCCCAGCATGTCCTCGACGCCGAATATTTCCGCCGCATCGACGCGCTCAATTTCACCATGGACCATGATGACGGCCAGTTGCCGCTCAATATGGACGATGCCGATGTGGTGCTGATCGGCATTTCTCGCACGTCGAAGACGCCGACCAGCATCTATCTCGCCAACCGCGGCATCAAGACCGCCAACATCCCGATCGTGCTTGGCGTCCCGGTGCCGGAAAGCCTGGTTGCCGCCAGCAAGCCGCTGATCGTCGGGCTGATCGCCACCGCCGAGCGCATCTCGCATGTCCGGCAAAACCGCATCCTCGGCAACAGCAGCTCGTATGAGGCATCGGATTATGTCGACCGCGCGGCGATCAGCGAAGAGCTCGCCTATGCCCGCAAGATCTGCACGCGCCATGGCTGGCCGATGATCGACGTCAGCCGCCGCTCGATCGAGGAAACGGCGGCGGCGATCGTTGCCCTGCGCGGGAAGTCGAGATAAATGAGGCCAGCAGCCGGGTGAGGTTTTGCCCGGCTATTTCGACGCCGCGAAGTTCGAAGGTCACGGCATGGATCCTAGGGTCTACGCTGCGTCGCTTCGCTCCTTGCTTCGCCCTAGGATGACGAAGGGACGATTGTCTCGGCCAATTTCGAAGGTTTGCGATTGCCACCAACTGCACTTTGACGGCGCAGGTGCCAGGCCCGACATCCGCGATTGGCCAAAAAGCCACCACGCCTTCGTCATCCTAGGGCGGAGCAGGAGCGAAGCGACGTCGCGAAGACCCTAGGATCCATGCCGTGACGGTGGTCGAAGGTGCAGCGGTTTTCTGTTGGAGCCAGAATCTCAACAACGGTTAGACAATTGATCAGGCGAAAAATCATGACTGAGAAAATCATCCTCGCTTCGGGCAGCCCGTTCCGCAAGGCGATGCTCGTCAATGCCGGCGTCGATGTCGAGGCGGTGCCGGCTGAAGTCGACGAGCGGGCGCTCGAGGGGCCTTTGCAGGATAGCGGCGTCTCGCCCGAGGACGTCGCCCTGGTGCTGGCCGAGGCCAAGGCCACCGACGTCAGCGAGCGCAGGCCGGGCGCCCTGGTGCTGGGCTGCGATCAGACGCTGTCCCTTGGCGACGAGGTGTTCCACAAGCCGGCCGATAGGGAAGGCGCACGCCGTCATCTCTTGGCGCTGTCGGGCAAGACCCATCAGCTCAACAGCGCCGCTGTTCTGGTCCGCGACGGCAGGGTTTTGTGGCGGCATGTCGGCATCGCCTCGATGACCATGCGCAAGCTCGACCCGGCCTTCATCGGCCGCCATCTCGCCCGCGTCGGCGCCAAGGCGCTGGGAAGCGTCGGCGCCTATCAGATCGAAGGCGAAGGCATTCAATTGTTCGAGAAAATCGAGGGCGATCATTTCACCATTGTCGGCCTGCCGCTTCTGCCGCTGCTGGCCGAACTGCGCACGCTGGGAGCGATCGATGGCTGAGGCGTCGAAAAAAGCCTTCGTGTCGGGCCATCCGGTCAAGCATTCGCGCTCGCCGAAGATTCATGGCCACTGGCTGGCCAAACATGGCATCGACGGGAGCTACCGGGCCATCGATATCGCGCCGCAAGACTTTGCCGTATTCGTGAAAACGCTGCAGGCAAACAATTACCGCGGCGGCAACATCACCATCCCGCACAAGGAAGCGGCTTTCGCATTGGCCGAACGCCGCGACCAGGCGGCGCAAGAAATCGGCGCCGTCAACACGCTGTGGTTCGAGGATGGCGTCCTGTGGGGCGGCAACACCGACGGTCACGGCTTTGCCGCCAACCTCGACGATCATGCGCCGGGCTGGGCGAGCAAGGGCCCGGCGGTCGTGCTTGGCGCCGGCGGCGCGTCGCGCGCCGTCATCCATGCGCTGAAGGAGCGCGGCGTGACCGACATCCGCATCGTCAACCGTACGCTCTCCCGGGCTATAGAACTGCGCGATCGTTTCGGCGCCGGCGTGTCGGCGCATGGCATGGCGGCTACGGATGAACTGCTCGGCGATGCCGGCCTGCTGGTCAACACCACGGCGCTCGGCATGCATGGCAATGAAGGCCTGTCGGCCGATCCCGCCCGGCTGCCCGACCATGCCATCGTCACCGACATCGTCTATGTGCCGCTGGAGACGCCGCTGCTCGCGGCCGCCCGCGCGCGAAAGCTGAAGACGGTCGACGGCCTCGGCATGCTGCTGCATCAGGCCGTGCCCGGCTTCGAACGATGGTTCGGTGTCAGGCCGCGGGTGACGGCCGAACTCCGGGCGATCATTGTTGCCGATCTGGTACCAAAACCATGATCGTGCTCGGCCTCACAGGCTCGATCGGCATGGGCAAGTCGACCACGGCCAGGATGTTCACTGACGCCGGCGTGCCGGTCCATGATTCCGACGAGACGGTGCATCGCCTCTATGCCGGCAAGGCAGCCCCTTTGGTCGAGGCGGCGTTTCCGGGCACCACATCTGCCGGGGTGGTCGACCGGACAAAACTTGGCGCGCGCGTGCTCGGCGACGCCGCCGGGCTGAAGCGGCTCGAGGCGATCATTCACCCGCTGGTGCGCGCCGACGCCGATACCTTTCTGGCCAGGCATCGTGGATCAGGCGCGCCGATCGCCGTCCTCGATATTCCCCTGCTGTTCGAAACCGGCGGCCGCAACCGCGTCGACAAGGTCGTCGTCGTCACCGCATCGGCCGAGACCCAGCGCGAGCGTGTGCTGGCGCGGCCAGGCATGACCGAGGAAAAACTGGCGTCGATCCTGGCCAAGCAGGTGCCGGATGCGGAAAAGCGTCGTCAGGCCGATTTCGTGGTCGACACCGGCCAGGGGCTGGACGCCGCGCGGGATCAGGTGAATGCGATCATTGCGGAACTGATCGGGGTCGGCAAGCCGGGCCATTGACACTGGCTGCCGTCTGTCAACGTCAGCGCCGCCCCTCATCTGCCTGCCGGCATCTTCTCCCCGTATAGTGACGGGGAGAAGGAGCTGGCCGCGACCTCGGCTACTCTCTTGCTAACGCAGGAGATTGGCGAAATCCTTTGCGAAGGCGTCGTTCTCCCCGTCACTATACGGGGAGAAGTGCCCGGCAGGGCGATGAGGGGCAGCGCAAACCTGTAGTGATTGCCCTGATCAGCTTCGTTTCCCATTGCCATTTTGTTCCGGTCTCATGATTCTGCTCCTTTGGAGCGACTGATTCGATGCGTGAGATCATCTTCGACACGGAAACCACCGGCCTCGATTCGCGCGACGACCGCGTGATCGAGCTGGGCGGCGTCGAGCTGGTCAACCGCTTCCCGACCGGAAAGACCTTCCACCACTACATCAACCCGCAAGGGCGCGCGATCCATGCCGAGGCACAGGCGGTGCACGGCATCAGCGCGGCGGACCTCGCGGGCAAGCCGACCTTTGCCGAGATTGTGCAGGAATGGCTGGACTTCACCGACGGCGCCAAGCTGGTCGCCCACAACGCAACCTTCGACATCGGCTTCCTGAACGTTGAATTCGGCCGGCTCGGTCATCCCGTCATCGACAACGGCCTCGTCGTCGACACGCTGGCGCTGGCGCGCCGCAAGCACCCGATGGGCCCCAATTCGCTCGATGCGCTCTGCCGGCGTTACGGCATCGACAACACCAGGCGCACCAAGCACGGCGCCCTGCTCGATTCCGAATTGCTGGCCGAGGTCTATATCGAGCTGATCGGCGGCAAGCAGGCGGCCCTTATCCTCGACAGCGCCACCGCGCCGGCGCAAGGCGAAAATGTCCGCCAGATCGAGATCATCATCAGCCAGCGCCCGGCACCCCTGCGGCCCCGCCTCACCGAAGCCGAACGCGCCGCGCACGCCGGCATGGTCGGGACGTTGGGTGAGAAGGCGTTGTGGCTGAAGGTTGCTGCTGGCAGTTAGAGAAGCGATGGCGGCAAGGCTGGAAGGGCCGACCCTCAAGATTGGCAGCGGACCCCCATAACTTCGTCATCCTAGGGCGAAGCAAGGAGCGAATGACGCGGCGCAGACCCTAGGATCCATGCCGTGACGGTGATGATATGTTCCGGCGGTGCAAGAAACCGAGCGTTACCACCCCGTCCCGCGAAACAGCTCGAACCACTCTGGATTGGCCTTTTCGATCAATTCGATCTTCCATTGGCGCGGCCAGCGCTTCAGGGACTTCTCACGTTGGATCGCATCGGTGATGTCGAAAAACTCCTCGTACCAGACCAACCGCTGAACACCGTAGCGGCTGGTGAAATTAGAGCCTTGGCCCGACTTGTGCTCCGGCATGCGGCGACCGAGGTCGTTGGTGACACCGATATAGAGGGTGCCACCTTTCTGGCTCGCAGTCATGTAGACATAACCGGTCATGGTTTTAGCGTAGCGAGCACAGGCGCGGGAACAAGCGCCATTCTGATCCGTTGCATTCTAAGGCGAATGTCACGGCATGGATTCTAGGGTCTGCGTTGCGTCGCTACGCTCCTTGCTCCGCCCTAGGATGACGAAGACGCGAGGGGCCTTCAGCCAACCTCGAAGGGGCGCTGCCCCGCCAGCGTTCCAAACAGAAAACCCGGCACAAGGCCGGGTTCTCAGAAACAACAACGATGACAGCAGGCCTCAGCTCACCTTGACCTTGGACGCCTCGTCCTCGGCCAGCTTCTGCTGGAACATCTGGGCGAAGTCGATCGGGTCGAGCATCAGCGGCGGGAAGCCGCCATTGCGGGTTGCCTCGGCGATGATCTGCCGGGCGAACGGGAACAAAAGGCGCGGGCATTCGATGAACAGGATCGGCAGCATGTGCTCCTGCGGAAAGCCTGCGATGGCGAACACGCCGCCATAGACCAGCTCGACATTGAACAGCACTTCCTGGTCGAAGGACGCCTTGGCGTTCAGCGTCAGATTGACGTCGAACTGCTTGTCGGAGAGCGGGTTGGCGTTGACGTTGACGTTGATGGCGATGCCCGGCGCCTTGTCGCGGCCGCGCAGCGAATTCGGCGCGCCGGGGCTTTCGAACGACAGGTCCTTCACATATTGCGCCAGAACGTTGAGCGACGGCTGCGCCGCATTGCCGTTTCCGTTGGCTGCGCCGACCGGCGCGTCATCCTTGCTGGCCATAAGCCTTGTCCTCTTGCCTGGGCAGCGTCGCTGACCGAATTGAAATCGGGCGTTCGCTACCATGGCGGGGATGACAAGACAAGGTTTGCCGCCTTGCTTCTCGGCTGCGGATATAGATGGGACGGCGCCCTAATCGTCCTTCAGGCGGCGCCACGGCGAGTTGTGATCCGGGCCGCGCTTCAGATCGTCCTCGCGCGAATAGTCGCCGTCTTCGAGGTCGATGACCCTGTCGCGCTGGCGGCTGCGAAAACCGCCGGTCGAGAAATCGGTGGCGACGACAATACGGCCCTTGAACCGGTTCCAGGCAAAGTCGCGCAACGGCGGCAGGAACAGAAGCAGGCCGATGATGTCTGATATGAAGCCGGGGATGATCAGGAGGATCGCCGCAACCACGATCATGGCGCCGTGCGCAAGGTGGCGGCTTGGGTTCTGGCCGGCGGCCATCTCGGTGCGGATGCGGGCCATGACACCAAAGCCCTGGTACCGGAGCAAAAGCACGCCGGCGATGCTCGAGGCCAGCACGAGGCCGACCGTCGCCAGCGCTCCGACCTCACGGCCGACGATGACGAAACCGGCGATTTCCAGCAGCGGAAGCGCGAGGAGAAAGAAGGGAAGCAGCGAAATGCGCAAGTCTTGCCAACCTTTTTTCGATTGTTATGACGTTTCGATTGTTTTGGCCGCCAGTTGGCAATCGCCGCTGGCACTGAGGCTGTTAGATAGGTATGCCTGCCTTTGATTTGAATGATTGCGCCTTGCGTTCTATATGCTTTGAATGTTGAACGCTATGCGACCGTGGCCATTGGGCCTGACGGTCCGGCCACAGGGCAGGGATTGATTGGCGGAAGATATGGGATTCTTCGACTTCGGCACGATTTTCTTCCTGATTGCGGCGGTGGTCATCTTTTTCCAGCTGCGCAATGTGCTGGGCCGCCGCACCGGCAGCGAACGGCCGCCCTTCGATCCCTATTCGGCGGCTCGCACCGGCGACAAGGATGCCGCCCAGAAATCAGAAAATGTCGTCTCGCTGCCGCGCAAGCGCCCGCCAGGCGAGCCGGCTCCCGACACCTATGCCGCGATCGACGCTTTCGCCAAGCCCGATACCGACCTCAACAAGGGCCTGCGCACGATCAAGGACAATGATCCGTCCTTCGAGCCGAAGGGTTTCGTCGACGGCGCCAAGAGGGCTGACGAGATGATCGTCATGGCCTATGCCGACGGCGATCGCAAAACGCTGAAGAACCTGTTGTCGCGCGAGGTCTATGACGGTTTTGTCGCCGCCATCGGCGAGCGCGAGGCCAAGGCGGAAAAGATCCAGTCCTCCTTCGTCGGCATCGACAAGGCCGACATCGTCTCGGCCGAGATGAAGGGCGGCGAGGCGCATGTCACGCTGCGCATCATCAGCGAGCTGATTTCGGCGACCCGCGACAAGGCCGGCGCGGTCATCGACGGCGACCCGGAAACCGTCGCAGAGGTCAAGGATGTCTGGACCTTCGCCCGCGACACGCGCTCGCGCGACCCGAACTGGAAGCTCGTCGCCACCGAGGAAGAAGACTAGTTCGGAAACACGCGGCGAGGCTCCGGTGTCGCTATCGCCTCTTTTTGTCGAGAAAGCCTTCGGCGACCTGCCCGGCTGGGGAGATGACGACCATTCGGCGGCTTTCGCCGCCTTTCGCCGCTCGGCCTTCCATGTCCTGACCAAACCCTATCGCAGTGGTGCGCTCGGCATCGACTTCGACGCCTTTGCCGATGCCTACGCCAAGGCCCGGACCGTTTCGCTGGCGAATCAGTCGCCGACCCGCGGGGAAGCCCGCGCCTTCTTCGAGCGCCATTTCGTCCCGGCGCTTATCCCCGCCGAACATGCCGGCGCCGGGCTCGTCACTGGTTTCTATGAGCCGCAGGTCGAGGCGTCACCGGTGCGCACGGATCGGTTTTCGGTGCCGTTGCTGTCGCGCCCGGCCGATCTCGTCGATATCGACGAGAGCAACCGGCCGCCCGGCCTGGATCCCTACCTCGCTTTCGCGCGCCAGACGCCGAGCGGGCCGGTCGAGTATCCCGACCGTGGCGAGATCGAGCGTAGCGCGCTCGACGGCAAGGGTCTGGAAATCGCCTGGCTGGCCGACAAGGTCGATGCCTTCTTCATTCACGTGCAAGGTGCCGCACGCCTCGCCATGACCGACGGCCGGCTTGTCCGCGTCACCTATGCCGCCAAATCCGGCCAGCGCTTCACCGGGCCCGGCAAGATCCTGAGCGAGCTGGGCGAGATCCCGCTGGCGGAGGTGACGATGCAGTCGATCCGCGCCTGGTTCAAGGCGCATCCGGGCCGCGTCGACGAGATCCTGTGGCAGAACCGCTCCTACATCTTCTTCCGCCAGGCCGATGTCGAGGACGCCGCCCTTGGCCCGATCGCCGCCGCCAAGGTGCCGCTGACGCCGGGCCGCTCGATCGCCGTCGACCGCCTGCTGCATACATTCGGCACGCCCTTTTACATCGACGCGCCGACGCTCACTGCTTTCGACGCAGAACCGTTCCGCCGCCTGATGATCGCGCAGGACACCGGCTCGGCCATCACCGGGCCGGCGCGGGGCGACCTGTTCGCCGGTTCGGGCGATGCCGCGGGCGAGATCGCCGGCGTGGTCCGCAATGCCGCGGATTTTTATGCGCTGATCCCACGCGCGCTCGTTGCAGGTGCGGTCCGATGACCCGGCGCCCGGACAAGCTCAGCGAGGACGACCGGGTTCTGTGGAACCTGGTGGCGCGCACGGCCAAGCCGCTGAAGGGCAAATTTGCCGTCGACATCCCTGAAATCCCTGCCGAGGTCAGGCCAAGTCAGCCGCAACCGGTTCAGCCCATGGCCAATCCCGGGGCAGCCAAACCAAAGACGCAGCATGTCGCGCATGCGCTCGACGAACCGACCTTGGACAAGCTGTCGAAGGGCCGGCTGCCGATCGAGGGCCGCGTCGATCTGCACGGCCTGACCCAGGACGAGGCCTATTCGCTGCTGTTTTCATTCCTGCACCGGGCGCATGCCGGCGGCGTCCGCTATGTCCTGGTCATCACCGGCAAGGGCTCGTCCTCCGGCGGCGATGGCGTGTTGCGGCGCGCGGTACCGGCCTGGCTGTCGACGCCCGCCTTCCGGCCGCTGGTCTCCAGCCACGACCATGCCGCCCGCAATCATGGCGGTTCGGGTGCGCTCTATATCCGCCTGCGGCGGGCGCGCCTGTGAGGAGCTCTATCATGAGGGTGGGGACATGACCCCGTTCGGAGAGAAGCTGCGGACGCTTAGGAGCGAACGCGGTGTCCGCCAGAAGGACATGGCGGCGGCGATCGGCGTCAGCGCCGCCTATCTGTCGGCGCTCGAACATGGCAGGCGCGGTGCCCCGACCTGGACGCTGATCCAGAAGATCATCGGCTATTTCAACATCATCTGGGACGATGCCGAGGAACTGGCGCGGCTGGCCGAGGCCTCGCATCCGCGTGTAAAACTCGACACGTCGGGTCTTTCCCCCGCCGCCACCGAGCTTGCCAATCTGCTGGCGGAAAACATCGAGAAACTCGACGAAACCGAGCTCCGCCGCATCACCGCATCGATCCGCGCGGCGTTAAACCAGCGGCCGTAGTCCGACGATCCGAGCGTGATGCAAGTTCGCCTGCTTCAGAAGGAAACTGCCCGCCGGCGGACCGCCAGCGGGCACAGTGGTGAGATCACTTCTTGCCGGCCGTGCCGCCATTTCCGCCCCGGCCGTGATCGCCATTTCCGCCATGGCCATTGTTTCCGCCACCCAGGCAGTCCGACGCCCCGGCATCACCGCAACAGCGGCCGGCCCAGAGGTCGTTGAGGTTGGTTTTGGCACAGCTGGTGGTGGTCTGATCGGCCATGGCGGATCCGGCCATGCTCGACACCGCGAGAGCGGCAAGAAGGGTATTTCGCAGAAAAGCAGTCATCTGAAGTCTCCATGGTTGGTTTCGGTTCACGGCTGTGTGTCGCAGGCCGGAGCGAAATGGTTCACGGAGAAATATAACTTCTGTCATCTACGAGCGAAGCGGGCACGCAGACCCAAGGATCAGATGGGCCGTCAGGCGTTTGGTTGGAGTTTGCCAGCGACCGGGGTGTACTCCCGATATCTCATGGCTCTGCCGGGCAGCCCTCATCGGCAAAGAGTATCACGGTTCGTCGATGACGACGCAACTTGTGCGACATCCGACGAAAAGCCTGCAGGCTCTTCTGTACCAGCCATGGCCTACTTCTCCCCGGAAAACGCGGTACACTATGGGTGGCGAGTGCAGGCGCATCGACTAGACTAGATCCCTTGGGATAAAAGACTTGGGTTTGAATACAGAGACCCGGGAACATCTGATAGGATTTCAGACTGTCAGCTATCCCACATCCGGGGTTGAACTTCACATGGTCGACGGCATCCGAGAATACCCGCGTGATCAATAGAAGGCGCTCGGCTGTCGACCTCGAGAGGATGTACCCGCCGGACCCGAATGCGAAGCCGCGAAGAAGCCCCAATTTGAAGTCTCCAGACAGCAGCTTGACAGCGCGGTCAAGCCATACCCCCCGTCCAGCAATCGCCTCGATCTTTACGATGTCCGCGCCTGCTGGAATCCATGTGGTGTCATCGCCAAGAAACAGATCCGCATGCCTGGACATCAACACGTCGTCCTCGAAAACACAGCCGTAGGGGTCTGCTTCCGAGGCGATCCTTTCCCAACACCGGCGATGGCTCAAGAAGCAGCCTACCTCTTCCGGCGTCATTGTGGCCGCCCCGAAAACGGGCTTGTAGACATCGGAGATGTCGGTCGGGCTCAGCAGTCGTCCGTCCACCGCCGAGACTCGCTCGAAGCTAAGCCCGACAGACGCGAATCGATCAGTCATCCGCACCAGTCTATCGGAACTGCGGTCCAGGTTGATCACATAGGATCTCATTGATTATTCTCGTTTGCCAGGAGCACGCACCAGCTCATCAGCGATGAACTTTTTGCGCCGGTTGTCAGTGAGGATGATATTGAGGAAGTGGAGCGATCGAGCGTGGCCTAGAGTCGCCGTGACGGAGCTTCGCTCTTGCTTCGCCCTAGGATGACGAAGCGATGGATGCTTCCGGCAAACGCCGTATTACTGCACCGCGCCGACCAGAACCTGCTGGCCACCGCGGATCGAGACCCAGCGGCCGGTGTTGTCGATCGCCTGCCGCTTGAGGAAGCGGTAACCGGTCGCGTCCCATGGTTTGACCTTGTCGGTCAGATTGTCGAGCACATAGTCGCCCTCGTCGGTGCGCACCGTCAGCACGGCGTGACCCTCGCCGTCGGGCTTGCGCACGACGGTGATCAGAAGATCGGCAAGCGAGATGCTCATGCGCGAAAGCTGGCGCCGCTTTTCCAGCACATAGTCCTCGCAATCGCCGACGCCCTTGTCGGGATAGGCCCAGACTTCGTCCTTGCCGTAGATATCCATGTCGCTCATCGGCTTGACGGCGGCGTTGACCCTGGCGGTGACATTGAGAAGCTTGCGCATCAGCCCGTCGCTCATCGTGGCCGGCGCCAGATTGGTCGGGCGGATCGAGCATTCGCCCGGATGCAGCTTGCAGAAATCATAGTGGCCGATCGGCTGCGAGGTGAGCCCCCCGGTCGCCATCGCTCCACCCGCCAAAGCCGGTGCCACCCAGCCTGCCGTCATTGCCAGCCCGGCCGCCACATACACGCGCAGCCGTCGCACCATCGATGAGGAAATCATTGTCCCCGCTCACCCTTTGTTATTAACGAAAGGTTAAGGGGGATTTACAGTCCGTGTCAATTACGACGACGGTCGGATTGTCGGCATGGTTACCCGAAGGGCTGGACAGCGGCACTTGTGCAACAGAATCGGCCAGTCAGCCGGCTTATACCGGTCCATTGCACCGGTTGTCGCCGTTAAGCTTGGCTTTACGCAGGTCATTGTCCCAAAACCCGCAATTTTGGGCGGCCTTGCATTATCTCTTGGCGGCGCGGACCAGCTTCGGTTTCACCGCGACACGCTCCTGGCGGCCATAGCTGGTGATGAAGTCGACGATGCGCGGCACGATTTCGGAACGGAAGCGCGAACCGTTGAACACGCCGTAATGGCCAACCGCCGGCTGCATGTAGTGGGCATGCCGCTCAGCCGGGATGTTGGGGCACAGATCATGCGCCGCCTTGGTCTGGCCAAGGCCCGATATGTCGTCGTTCTCGCCTTCGACCGTGAACAGCGCGACGTTGCGGATCGCTGAGGGATCGATCCTGGTGCCGCGATGCGTCATCTCGCCCTTGGGCAAGGCTTGGCGCACGAAGACCGTGTCGACGGTCTGCAGATAAAACTCCGCCGTCAGGTCCATGACAGCAAGATACTCGTCGTAGAAATCGCGGTGCTTCTCGGCATTGTCGCCATCATGCTTCACCAGAT
Organism: Mesorhizobium sp. M0011; assembly: GCF_040324155.1. NCBI lineage: Bacteria > Pseudomonadati > Pseudomonadota > Alphaproteobacteria > Hyphomicrobiales > Phyllobacteriaceae > Mesorhizobium > Mesorhizobium sp. M0011. The sequence continues at coordinate 33,710 of NZ_JAMYVQ010000042.1, forward strand.
GCATGAAGAAGTCCTTGTGGGCGATGATGTGGCGGTCGAGGTTCATGCTCATGAAGCCGGACAGCTGCAGGAAGCCTGGATAGACCTCGCGGCCGAAGCCCGGCACCGGCCAGGGCGCCTGCATCACGACATTGTCGCGGAACCAGTCGATGCCTTTTTCCTGCGCCAGCAGGTTGACCGCGGTCGGGTTGCTGCGGGTGTCGATCGGGCCGCCCATCAAGGTCATGGTCGAGGGCACGAAGGGATCGCCCTTCGTTTCCATCAGCGCCACGGCGGCCAGCACCGGCACGGAAGGCTGGCACACCGCCATCACATGCGTGTCCGGCCCCAGCGTGTGCAGCATGTCGATGACGTAGTCGATGTAGTCGTCGAGATCGAATTGGCCGTCGGCCAGCGGCACCATGCGGGCATCGACCCAGTCGGTGATGTGCACGTCGGCATAGGGTAGCATGGCTTCGACCGTGCCGCGCAGCAGCGTCGCATAGTGGCCTGACATCGGCGCCACGATCAGAAGCTTCGGATCGGGCTTGCGTCCTGCGGGGACAGTGCGCTCGAAGCGGACGAGATTGCAGAACGGCTTCGACCAGACGGTCTTTTCAGTGACCTCGACGCTCTTCCAGTCGACCACGGTCTTGGTCAGGCCGAAGGCCGGCTTGCCGTAGCGGCGCGTGGTGCGCTCGAACAGTTCGGCCGTCGCCGCGATCGAACGGCCCCATTGCGTGTGGGAAAACGGATTGAGCGGATTGGAGTAAAACATCCGCACCGCGTCGGCATAGAGGCGCGCCGGCTGCAGGGCCGCGTGGTTCATCTCATAGAGCTGGTAGAACATCGAGAACCCCGCTGCTGCCTGCGACCGAAGGGACGACGAGCCGCGCCGAGCCCTAGATGTCTCGCGGGGAAGTTAACAACTAATTGCTGCGATGCAATACGTCACGCGGCGTGACCAATGCTTCTTTGGTTCAAGGCCGTGGAAATCGGGGCCGAACGGTGCCAGCCGGCTCAGTGTGCGACTGCGAAATGTGTAAGCCGAAATGTGTAGGCAATGTGTCCGGCTCTCTTGCCGGACACAGGAAGCTCTAGACGCGCGCCATGCACACGGACGTGTGGCCGGAGCCGATGAAGCCGAGCTGGCCGGCCGCACCCTTCGACAGGTCGAGCACGCGTCCCTTGATGAACGGACCGCGATCGTTGATGCGCACGACGACGCTGCGGCCGTTGTTCTTGTTGGTCACTCGGAGCTTGGTGCCGAAAGGCAAGGTTCGGTGGGCAGCGGTCAGCGCCGAAGGGTTCATGCGCTCGCCCGATGCGGTCTTGGAGTGCAGGGCATACCACGAGGCGCGGCCGCACTGGCTGGCCGCGGTTGCCGAAGAAGCGCCGACCATCAGGCCAGCAGCGATCGTTACCGCGACAAGCGCGGTCTGTTTTGGGTTCTTCATATTTGGGGGATGGCTCCGTTTTTGACAGACCCCAGCCGTTAGGTGCCAAATAAGGCGCGAAATGCGGCAGTCATCTGGCGGTTCCGTGGCAATGGCACACGTTTGGAGTCGCTGGGTAACAGTTTGTCAGGCATTTTCCGCCGCGCGATGATCTGTCAATGATGATCTTTGTCCTGCTGCCAGGCATCCGTTTGACAAGATCGAACATTAATATCCAAGTAGAGTCTGGCGCGGTCGGACCACTTCCTTTAGCTCTTTTATCGCGGCCCCGATGCTGCAACCAATCGACTTGAAAAGGGAGATCCGGCAATGAGGATGAGCAAAAATCTGCTGGCCTTGATTGTGCTTGCCGTCGGCGCGCTGTGGTCGCTACAAGGCCTCGGCGTGGTCGGCGGCAGCTTCATGACCGGCCAGTCGCAATGGCTCTATATCGGCGTCGTCACCATGCTGGTCGGGCTGGTGGGATTGGTGTGGGCGAACCGGTAGGGGTGTGAGCTGTAGAACGAGGGGCGGCGATCTGTGGCGCCCCCCTCTGCCCTACCGGGCATCTCCCCCTCGAGGGGGGAGATTGGCCGTCATCACTGCTTTCGCTAATCTCCATCATTGAAAGAGGGCAGCGAGGCCGAAGCTGCTAATCTCCCCCTCGAGGGGGAGATGCCCGGTAGGGCAGAGGGGCGCGCTGTCCCGCCGACGCCTCCAAATGTTGTATATCGTCAAAAAGCTACCCGAACAGCCGATCCAGAATCTTGCCCTCCAGCCGGGCCAACTCCACCGAACCGCGCCGGCGCGGCCGTTCCACGGGCACATCCAGATCAAGCGCGATCCGGCCTTCGCTGATCACCACGACCCGGTCGGCCAGCGCGACCGCTTCGGCGACATCATGCGTGACCAGCACAGCCGTGAACTTCTGCGCGATCCAGATGCGTTCCAGAAGCTGCTGCATCTCGATGCGGGTCAGGGCGTCGAGTGCGCCGAGCGGCTCGTCGAGAGCCAGGATCTGCGGGTGGCCGACCAGCGCGCGGGCCAGCGCCACGCGCTGCTTCTGACCTCCGGACAGCACCGAAGGCCATTCGTCGGCCCGATCGGCAAGCCCGACCTCGCCGAGAATGTCGAGCGCGCGTTGCCTTGCCTCCGCGCCGGAAGCAATCCCGGTCAGCCCGACCTCGACGTTTTTCACCACGCTGGCCCAGGGCAGGAGCCGTGGCTCCTGGAACATGAAGCGCGTGCGGCTGTGTCCTTCCTCTTCGACGCCGAATGTCAGCGATCCCGATGTCGGCCGGTCGAGCCCGGCCAGAAGCCGCAAAAGCGTGCTCTTGCCGCAGCCGCTCTTGCCGATGACGGCAAGGAACTGTCCGGCCGGCACGTCCAGGTCGATGCCGTCGAGCACGGTCTTGTCGCCGAAGCGCTTGCCGGCTTGCCTGAAGGCAAAGGCCCGCTGCCCTTCGACGGAGCCGATCGGCCGCACCGGCGTGGCGACGAAGGAACGGGCTGCGGTCAGGCTGGCGGCGGTCATGGGCAATCTCTCATCCGTTCTGGAAGGCCGGATGCCAGCCGAGCGACAGCCGCTCGAGCAGGCGGGCGAGGCTGTCGGCGAGCTTGCCGAGCAGCGCGTAGATCAGGATCGACAGCACGACGACGTCGATCAGCAGGAATTCGCGCGCCTGCATGGCCATGTAGCCGAGGCCGGAGCTGGCCGAGATGGTTTCGGCGACGATCAGCGTCAGCCACATGATGCCCAGGGCATAGCGCAGGCCGACGAAGATCGCCGGCAGCGCGCCGGGCAGGATGACGCGGAAGAACAGGGCGCGTCGGTCCATGCCGTAGACGCGGCCCATCTCGACCAGCTGCGGGTCGACGCTCTGGATGCCGAGCAGCGTGTTGACGTAGATCGGAAAGAACACGCCGAGCGCCACCAGGAACAGTTTGGCTTCCTCGTCGATGCCGAACCACAGGATGACCAGCGGGATCAGCGCCAGGTGCGGGATGTTGCGGATCATCTGCAGCGTCGTGTCGGTCAGGCCGCGGCTGAGCGTCGACAGCCCGTTGGCAAGGCCAAGCGCAAAGCCGATCGAGCCGCCGATGGCGAAGCCGGCAAGGGCGCGCGCGGTCGAAACGCCGATGTTGCGGATCAGTTCGCCTGACAGCGTCAGCCGCCAGAAGGCTTCGGCGACCGCGCTCGGCGCCGGCAGCACGTTGGCGGGCATGACGCCCGCGCGGCTGGCAATCTCCCAGCCGACAATAACCAGCGCCGGCAGCAGCCAGCCGATGGCATTGCTATGCAGGCGCGTGGAAAAGCTCATGACGAAGCCTGCAGGCGGTTGGCGCCATGGAAGCCGACCGAGAATTCGTTGGCGATGTTCTCATGCGCCCGCTGCCGTCTGGTGCCGAGCCCGAGTTTCGGGAACAGAAGCTCGGCGACGCGGTAGGCCTCCTCGAGATGCGGATAGCCCGAGCCGATGATGGTATCGATGCCGATCGCCTGGTATTCCCGGATGCGCTCGGTGATCTGTTCCGGCGTGCCGACCAGCGCCGTGCCGGCGCCGCCGCGCACCAGCCCGACACCGGCCCACAGATTGGGCGAGACGACCAGCCTGTCACGGCGTCCGCCATGCAATTGCGCCATACGGCGCTGGCCGACTGAATCCATCTGGTTGAGGAAGCGCGCCTGCGCGTTTTCGATCTGCGCGTCGGTGACATGGCTGATCAGCCGGTCGGCGGCGCGCCAGGCTTCGTCCTCGGTCTCGCGGACGATGAAATGCAGCCTGATGCCGAAACGCAGTTTTCTGCCGCACAGTGCCGCCTTTGCGCGCGCCGAGGCGAGCTTCTCGGCCACCTGTGCCGGCGGCTCGCCCCAGGTCAGATACATGTCGACGAGGTCGGCGGCGAGGTCCTGGCCTGCGTCGGACGACCCGCCGAAATAGAGCGGCGGCCGCTCCTGGTGCGGCAGAAGGTCGAGGCGGCCACTCTCGACGCGGTAATATTTGCCGTCGAAATTAACCCGCTCGCCCGACACCAGGCCGCGCCAGATGGTCAGGAACTCATGCGCCTGGGCATAGCGCTCGTCATGCGGCAGGAAGACGCCGTCGCCGGCGAGCTCGGTCGGGTTGCCGCCGACCACGACATTGAGCAGCAGGCGGCCATTGCTCAAGCGATCGAGGGCGGCGGTCTGGCGCGCGGCGAAAGTCGGCAGCGTGACGCCCGGCCGCAGCGCAACGAGAAACTTCAGCTTTTCGGTCAGCGTCGCGAGACCTGTCGCGGTGATCCAGGAATCCTCGCAGTTCTGACCCGTGGGCAGCAGCACGCCGGGAAAGCCGAGCCGGTCGACCGCTTGCGCGATCTCCTTGAAGTAGCCGAATTCGGGCGGTCGCTGCTGCTCCTCGGAACCGAGATAAGAACCGTCGCCATGCGTCGGGATGAACCAGAAGAAATCGAGCGGTGCGGTGCTGGCAGGCGCGGTCATGTCTGGCACAGTCACGGGCGGATCTCCTGGAGATATGGGTGCAAACGCAAATGGCGCCGGGCGTTCTCACCCGGCGCCGTCAGGGGACAAGTTAGTTGCCGGGTGCTGTCCACACCGCGTCGGAGATGCGGACCGCTTTCGGGATCAGCCCGAGCTTATAGAAGCGGTCGGCGGTGGCCTGCTGGCCGGCGATGATCTCGTCGGTGATCGGAAAGATGCCGAACTTGGTGCGGTTGGCGGCGATGATCTGCGCGTCGAGCGGCACACCCGTCACCTCATGCAGCGCCGCGGCCACCTTGTCGCGGTTCTGGTCGGCCCATTTCGCCGCCTCGCCGAGGGCCGATATCGTCGTCGTGACGGTTTCGGGGTGCGCCTTGGCGAAATCCTTGTTGGCGAGGAAGTAGGTGTTGACCTTGAGCACCTCGCTGGAGCGGGCCAGCACACGCGGCTGGTAGCGGGTTTCGGCGATGGCGAAGAACGGATCCCAAACAGTCCAGGCATCGATCTGGTCGCTGGCGAAGGCTGCGGCCGCATCCGCCGGGCTGAGATACACCGGCGTGATCTGGTCGAACGGAACACCGGCCTTTTCCAGCGCGGCGACGAGCAGGTTGTGAGCGCTGGTGCCCTTGCCGACGCCGACGCGCTTGCCCTTGAGGTCGGCGACCGACTGGATCGGCGACGCCGGCTTGACGAAGATCGCCTCGCCGTCGCCATTCGACGGCAGCGCCGCCGCATAGACGATGTTGGCGCCGGCCGACTGGCCGAAGATCGGCGGTGCGTCGCCGGTCCAGCCGACATCGATGGCGCCGACATTGAGCGCCTCGACCAGCGGCGGCCCGGCGGTGAACTCGACCCATTTGACCGTCACGCCCTTGTCTTCAAGTGCCTTTTCGATCACCTGCTGCTGCCTGGCGATCACCGGCAGGCCGGTCTTCTGATAGCCGATGCTGAGCTGCTTCAGCTCCTGCGCTGTGGCGCCGGATGACAGGACAACCGTCACCGCCAGCAGGCCGATGCCGAAAACACGTCTCGTCAGATTGAAAGGCTTGGTCAGATTGAACATTGATCCCTCTCCTTCGCTGCGGATCGGCGCCGGAAATGACCTCGCCGGTTGGAAGATGAATCAGGCTAGGTAGTTCTATAAATTTAGTAGAGGAATGATTTTGCGAGATGGACTTGAAGAGCGGATTTGTTTTCTGCGGGCAGCCCCAGCTTTCGTCATCCTAGGGCGAGGCAAGGAGCGAAGCGACGGGGCGCAGACCCTAGGATCCATGCCGTGACGGTGATGCTATGCTCCGGCGGTGCAAGGAACCGAGCGCCTACCAGCCGGTTCCACGAAAGAGCTCGAACCACTCCGGATTGGCCCTCTCGATCAGTTCGATCTTCCATTGTCGTGGCCAGCGCTTCAGTGATTTCTCACGTTGGATGGCGTCGGTAATGTCGAAATACTCTTCGTACCAGACAAGGCGTTGCACGCCGTAGCGACTGGTAAAGCCTGAGCCTTGGCCGGACTTGTGCTCGGGTACGCGGCGGCCGAGGTCGTTGGTGACACCGATGTAGATCGTACGGCGCTTCTGACTCGCGGTCATGTAGGCATAGCCGGTCATGGTTGAAGGGTAGCCCGCGTGAGTTGGCGTGCAAAGCGACATTTCTGATCCGCCGCATTCTACGACCACCGTCACGGCATGGATCCTAGGGCCTGCGCCGCGTCGCTTCGCTCCTTGCTTCGCCCTAGGATGACGAAGCTTAAGTTAAGCCGTCTTCGTGACACAAGTCGTGCCCCACGCCCTTCACTGCGACCAATACTGCCAGGCCCAGTAAAAACTCTCGTCGCGTGGCGGCAGGCGGTCGCGCTCGGCGTCCCAGCGGACCGGCGTTGGCGATTTCAGTTGCTGTTCTAGCGGCTGGCTTTCCCTGGTCCAGGCGAGAAGCCAGTTACCGGCTTGGGCGAACAGCACGGCGGTGGAATGGGTCATCGTCATTCTCTCCTGCTCTTCTGGTTTCCAATCATTCGCGTCCCGCCCACGGGACGAGGACGCGTTCGAGCCTGCGGATGGTGAATTCGAGCACGAAGGCGATGGCCGCGATCACCAATATGCCCATCACCACCACGTCGGTGACGAGGAACTGGGCGGCCGACTGGATCATGAAGCCAAGCCCGCGTGTCGCCGCCACCAGTTCGGCGGCGACCAGCGTCGACCAGCCGGCGCCGAGCGCGATGCGCAGTCCGGTCAGGATCGACGGCAGCGCGCTGGGCAGAATGACGTGGCGGACCACTTGGCGCTGGGTAGCACCCAGCGAGCGCGCCGCATTGATGCGCTCCTGCGAGACGCCGCGAACGCCGGACGCGGTCGACAGCGCCACCGGCGCCAGCATGGCAATGGCGATCACCAGGATCTTCGACGGCTCGCCGATGCCGAACCAGATGATGACCAGCGGCAGGTAGGCGAGCGGCGGGATCGGCCGCAGGAATTCCAGCAGCGGATCGAAGATGCCGCGCCCGATCGTGCTGATGCCGATGGCGAGCCCAACCGGCACGCCGATGAGGATGGCGGCGACCAGCGCGGCGAATATCCGCCACAGGCTGGCGACGGCATGCTGCAGCAGCGTCGCATCGACGAAGCCGTCACGAGCGACGGTGATGAACTTGTTCCACACGGCGGCAGGCGATGGCAGAAACACTGGCGACACCAGTTGCAGGCGGGCCGACAGCGCCCACAGCGCCAGCACCACCAGGATGGTGACAGCGCTGACCGCGCGGGCCGAAACGCCTTTACGCTTGGGGCTGGGTCGCGACCATGGCACCGACAGGCCGTCGGCCTCGTCGATCTTGTGTCCCGGTCGCTCCGTGTAGGAAGTAACGGTCATGCCGCTTCTCCTTCGAAGATCGCATCGGTCAAGTCCGCGCGGGCTTCGGAAAAAATCGGATCGGCCTTGATCGTGCGAATGGCTTCGCCAGACGCGTAGCGCCTGGAGAAGCCGGGTTCAAAAGTCCGCACCACGCGGCCCGGCCCGGGCGCCAGCACGACGATGCGGGTGGCCAGCACCAGCGCCTCCTCGATGCCATGCGTCACCATCAGCACGCCGACCTCGCTTGCCGTCCACAGATCGAGCAGCGTCGTCTGCATGCGTTCGCGCGTCAGCGCATCGAGCGCGCCGAGCGGTTCGTCGAGCAGCAGGAATTCGGGTTCGGCGGCGAGCGCCCGGGCCAGGCCGACGCGCTGGCGCATGCCGCCGGAAAGCTCCCAGATGCGCTTGTCGCCGGCGTCGGTGAGCTTCACCAGCGCCAGCAACTCATCGGCGCGCTGGGCTCGCTCGGCTGGCCTGACACCGCGCAGCCTGAGCGCGAAGGCAACGTTTTCGCGCGCCGTCAGCCATGGGAACAAAGCATCGTTCTGGAACACCACCGCCCGGTCCGAGCCCGGCGCGGTGATCGGCTTGCCGTCGATGGAAGCCGTACCTCGCGCCGGCGCGACAAGGCCGGCGGCGACGTTGAGCAGCGAGGTCTTGCCGCAGCCGGAACGGCCCACCAGCACGACGAAATCGCCCTTGGCGACATCGATCGACACCCGTTCGACGGCAGGCTCCGCCTGGCCGTCATAGTGGATCGAGACCTTGTCCAGTACGAGATGGGGGTCGAGCACGAGATGCGGCATGGATACCTCGCCGATTTTGAAGCAAATCCGACTGCCCCGAAACCGCTCCTCGTCAGCGGTTCCGGGGCAGGCAGCACGCGGCGTCAGGGAAGAAGATCCGCGCGCGTTCGTTTGGCGTCAGGCGTTCAGTTCGAGGCAAGCGCCTCGGTGACGTATTTCGACGACACGTATTTGGAATAATCGGGAAGCACGGCGTCGATCTTGCCTTGCTCCTTGAGGAAGGCGGATGTCGCTTCCACCGCCTTGACCGTGCCGCCGCCGAGGAACTTGTCCGAAGCCTGCTCTTCGAGCGTCGGGAAGACATAGCCCTTGAGCAGCTGCGGCACCTCTTCCAGCTTGGCGCCGGTGATCTTGGCGATCGCGGCCGCCTGTGGCGACGACACCGACCAGGCGTCGGGCTTGGCGAGGAACTCGGCATAGGCGGTGCCCGTCACCTTGACGAAGTCGCGCACTGCCTCAGGGTTCTTTTCGGCGAAGTCGGTGCGCACGATCCAGGCGTCGAAGGTCGGCGCGCCCCAGGCGGCGACCTGCGAGGAATCCACCACCACCTTGCCGGTCGTCTTGATCTGGCCGAGCGCCGGATCCCAGACATAGGCCGCGTCGATATCGCCGCGGGAAAAGGCCGCCGCGATTTCCGGTGGCCGCAGATTGAGGATCTCGACCGACTTCGGATCGACGCCCTCGTGCTTCAGCGCGGCGAGCAGGCTGTAATGCGTCGTCGAGACGAAGGGCACGGCGACCTTCTTGCCGGCGAGGTCGGCGACCCCAGCGATGCCGGCGCCGTTGCGCGCCACCAGCGCCTCGGATTCGCCGATCAGGCCGACGATAAAGATGGTCTGGATCGGCAGCTCGCGGCTCGCCGCCGCCGCCAGCGGGCTCGAGCCGACATAGCCGATATCGACCGAACCGGAAGCGACCGCGGCGATGACATCGGCGCCGGAATCGAATTTGCGCCAGTCGATGGTGGCTTTCGTCGCCTCTTCATAGGCGCCGTCGGCCTGCGGCACTTTCGAAGGCTCGACTACCGTTTGATAGCCGATGGTGATCTTGAGGTCGTCGGCAAGGGCCGGGCCGAGGAAGGCCGCACCGGCCAGTGCCGCCGACGAGAGCAGAATAATGCGTCGCGAAATGGTGGACATGAAGGGCTCCTGAAAAGAGAAAAACCGGAATGCCCTATGATAGTCAGCTAATTCTATCGCTCTTGTAGAGTTAAATCCTTCCAACCAAGGCGAGCTTGTTAGAAAAAAGCTGTCGGTGCTGGGTGGCGAAGCGGATGTGGCGGCTGCAAGCGATCTCCTGGCTTGATCCAAGCCGTGACGTTGGGGGCTCGGCTACTGTCCGAAGTCTTCCGATGTCGGCGGGACAGCACCCCCTCTGGCCTGCCGGCCATCTCCCCCGCAAGGGGCCTGTTGCAAAATTGTGTGGATGTGATTCCCTGTTTTTGAAACAGGGATCTTGCGATGACGACGAAGCCGAGCGGTCAGTTCAGTTTTGTGGAGGC
>NZ_JAMYVQ010000043.1:0-43277 GCF_040324155.1 Mesorhizobium sp. M0011
CTCGCGTCATCAGATGCTGGCCTCCAATCCAGCCAGCATCTTGAATCACAAACATCCGGCTTTGGGAATCCTACGATTCTCTCAAAATAGGAATCGCTCTAGAGTCTTTGTTTGACGCAATTCCCGGACGGAAAACCGTTTCACACTTTTCCCGGGATTGCTCTAGGTTTCGATCCATTCGCCGGGGATATCCAGCGTCTTTGCCAGCATGGCACTGGTCTGCGGCGATGGTTTGCGACGATTGGATTCGAGGTCGGACAGGAAACCCTGGCTGACACCAATAGCAGTCGCCAAATCGGCTTGGGTCAGGTTGCGCCAATTGCGCAGCGCCTTGAGCCGGCTCGAGCCCCGCAGGATATCCATGGTCACGGCAGCGGGCAGGGGCTTTTCCGTTTTGAGCTCGGCCTTCCGTTCATCGTAGATCGCCACATCCGCAGCATCCATGGCTTCTTCAGCGGCATGCAGCAATGCCTCGTAGTCGGCCCTCGGGATGACGACCAGTTCTTCGCCGGTTGAGGTCTTGATGATTTGCGGGGCGTTCATGATGATGTCCTGTCCTATGGCCTGCTATAGGTCGTCGTTTCACGCTTGCCGATGTAGATCGCGAGAATCGTGGTGCGGTCTTCGTCGAATATGACGCGGTAGCGGCCGATACGCAGTCTATAACCGTTCCGGCCGGCAAGACGCTTTACATCTCCACGACCGCTGACGGCGTAAGTGATCAAACCTTCGGAAACCTGCTCGCGGACATCCGCCGGCAGGTTATCGAGATCGCGAGCCGCCGATACTGAAAGGATGATCGTCTTCACAACAAATAATATCGCACATTTATCGCTTTGCGTTAAGCGATATTATAGCTAACAGCCGATCCTCAAAGGATCAGGCCCGTTCGGCCAGCAATTCCTCGCCGCGCTTTTCGCGGATCAAATTGACGAAGCGGCGGAACAGGTAGTGCGAATCCTGCGGACCGGGGGAGGCTTCGGGGTGATGCTGGACCGAGAACACCGGCCGGCCGGTCAGCGTGATGCCGCAGTTCGAACCATCGAACAGCGAGACGTGGGTTTCCTCGACGCCCGATGGCAGCGAGTCGGCATCGACGGCAAAGCCGTGGTTCATCGAGACGATCTCGACCTTGCCGGTGGTGTGGTCCTTGACCGGATGGTTGGCGCCGTGATGGCCCTGGTGCATCTTGGCGGTCTTGCCGCCCAGCGCCAGTGCCAGCATCTGGTGGCCGAGGCAGATGCCGAACACCGGGATGTCGGTCTTCAACAGATCCCGGATGACCGGCACGGCATAGTCACCGGTGGCTTCCGGGTCGCCGGGGCCATTGGAGAGAAAAATGCCGTCCGGCTGCATGGCAAGGATTTGTTCGGCGCCGGTCTTGGCCGGCACCACCGTGACCTTGGCGCCGAGGCCGGCGAGCAGGCGCAAGATGTTGCGTTTGACGCCATAATCGATGGCGACGACGTGCATTGTCGGTTCGGTCTGCTCGCCAAAGCCTTCGTTCCACACCCAGGGCGTCTCGCGCCAGACCGAGGACTGGCCCGACGTGACTTCCTTGGCGAGGTCAAGCCCGATCAGCCCCGACCATGCGGCGGCGCGGCGCTTCAGATCGTCGAGGTCGAACACGCCATCGGGCGCATGCGCGATGACGGCGTTGGGCATGCCCCTTTCACGGATCAGCGCGGTGAGCGCGCGGGTGTCGATGCCCGAAAGGGCGACGATGCCGCGCTTCTTCAGCCATTGGTCGAGACCAGCGCCGGCGCGGTAGTTGGACGGGTCGGTGACATCGGCCTTGAACACGGCGCCAACGGCGCCGGCGCGGGCGGCCGGATTGAGGTCCTCGATGTCCTCGTCATTGGTGCCGATGTTGCCGATATGCGGGAAGGTGAAGGTGACGATCTGGCCGGCATAGGAAGGGTCAGTGAGGATTTCCTGGTAGCCGGTCAGCGCCGTGTTGAAGCAGACTTCGGCGACGGCGGAGCCGGTGGCGCCGAGGCCGCGACCTTCGATGACGGTGCCGTCGGCCAGCACCAGAAGGGCGGTCGGCTTTTCAGTGGTCCAGGCGGGCGTCGAGGCGGCGGTCATCTCGGCCATGGCGGCACTCCTATCGGGCTGCCCGCTGCAACCGGCCCGGCGGGCCATCTGCGCGGCAAACGGCGCGAAGCGGCGATTTTCGCGGCCTCCACGCAGTCAAATTTCCGTTCATGCAAGGCCCAGTACATAGGGGAAGGGGGCAGAGCGGTCAATGATCATGCGAAATGCCGCCATGTTTTATTTCGCCTAGCAAAATCAGTGGCTTGCCCCGGCATATCAGGGTTTGCCTTGGCTCGCCCCCGGCGCTATTGTCCGCGCCGATCGAAGGAGAATGTACCATGCGCGGCAAAATTGCCGAATCCCTGAAGAGCGCGATGAAGGCGCAGGACAAGCACCGGCTGCCGACATTGCGGCTGATCCAAGCGGCCATTCACGACCGCGACATCGCCAATCGCGGTTCGGGCAAGGAGCCGGCCAGCGATGAGGAGATCCTGCAGATCCTGGCCAAGATGGTGAAGCAGCGCGAGGAATCGGCCAAAGCCTTCGACGACGGCAAACGGCCGGAACTCGCCGCGCAGGAGCGCGGCGAGATGGAGATCATCCGCACCTTCCTGCCGACGCAGTTGGACGATGCGGCGGTGACGGCTGCGGCGCGCGAGGCGATCGCCGCGACCAGTGCGGCCAGCCAGAAGGACATGGGCAAGGTGATTGCCGCACTGAAGCAGAAATATGCCGGCCAGATGGATTTCGGCAAGGCGAGCGGCATCGTCAAGGGTCTGCTGCAGTAGGGTGCTGCTCATCTCGTCGCTTGGGTGGCCGACCGGGCGCTCCCGGAACCCAGATCCGTCCGGAAGTCCAGGAGTTGGAACTCGGATACCGTTGAGATGTTTATCCGTCATGCAATTGGAGAGATGTCATGACTGAGAACGAAACCCGCTATGAAACCGGTGCGACGAAATATCCGGCAAAGACCGATGCCGACGCTTCCGATGAATTCTCCCAGGATGCGGCCGCCAACAAGAAGCCCGCCGGCGGCATCGGGCTCACCCGCCGGGTGGGCGAAGTGGAAGACCGAACCCGCCAGTCGGACGGACAAAACCCGCCAAGGCAAGGCACGCCGAGCGCCGCAACCGAAAAGACGTCCGGGGCCGGCCCCGCTATCGCGGAGCGTTCAAAGGACGCCAAGGCTCCGAAGAGCGGCCGCCAGCCTGGAGCGTATGTCAAGAAGTGATCGCTGGACGGGACCCGAGGTCCTAGCATTGCACGGCCGGTCATTAACGACCGATTTACACTTGCGCCTTTCGCGACTGGTTGGTCGGTATCTGTCCGGGCCTCCTCGGCTACAATGCACGGCGCAATGCCGGCGCTTCCTGCTGGATATGATCCCACAGCCGGTTGGCGATCGGCCCATGCGGCCGGTCGCGGCGCCGCGCCACCACCAGTTCGTCGGTGCGGCCCGGCAGATGGCGGCCGGCAATGGATTGCAGGCGCCCGTCATGCAGTTCTTCCTCGATCAGGAAGCGGGGCAGGTGGCCCCAGCCAAGGCCCTGCAGGATTATCTCCTTCTTCATGCCCTGGTCGGCGACGAGGCATTGCGGCGCGCCTTCGATCAGCGAATAGTTTTGTTGTGGCGAATGGCGGGCGCTGTCGCGCATGACGCATTGGGTGAGTGCCTGCATCTGGTCCAGGGTGATCGGCTGCTCGATACGCTCGGGCAGAAAGCCCGGCGCCACCACGGGAATGAAGGACACCTTGCACAGATCGACCCATTCCACCCGCGCATCGCCCTTGTCGACCCAGTGCAGGATCAGATCGGCTTCGTCATCGAATAGACGCTCCCATGGGCCGCCGACCGCTTCGAAATGCAGATGCAGGCGGGTGCCGGGGCACTGTGCGAAGAACCGCCCGAGCATGCCCAGCACATGCGGGCGCGGGCACAGGTCGCCTATCACCACGTGGATCTCGCTTTCCTCACCCATCGCCAACTGGGCGGCATGGACGCGCAAACCATCCAGCTCGCGCAGCAGCGATAGCGCTCGGCGGTGGAACGACAGCCCTGCCTCGGTCGCACGCACGCGATAGCCGCTGCGGTCCAGGAGGCAAAGGTCGAGCTGTCGCTCCAGCTTGGCGACGGCAGCGAACACCGCCGGATGCGAGCGATGCAGCACGGCCGCCGCAGGCTGAAAGCCGCCGGTGCGAATCACCGCATCGAAGCATTGAAGGTCGTGGAGAGTAAATTCGGTCATGTCGGTTTTTATTACAAAGATTGTCCCATCTTTGTAATATCAACAAAATTATCCCTCGGCTACGTTTGGCCTCATTCAAACGTTCCAGAAGGAATTTTCATCATGAACAAGCTGAATTTCGTCACGACGGGCGACGGCACGCGCATCGCCTACCGCTTCGACGGCGAGGCAAGCAAGCCGGTGCTGGTGCTATCGAATTCCATCGGCACCACGCTGCACATGTGGGACAGGCAGGTTGGCGAGTTGTCGAAGCATTTCCGTATCCTGCGCTACGATTTTCGCGGCCATGGCGGATCGAGCGTTCCTGTCGGCGCCTACTCGCTCGACCGGCTTGGCCGCGACGTCATCGAACTGCTCGACGCGCTCGACCTGCAACGCGTACATTTCCTTGGCCTGTCGCTTGGCGGGTTCGTCGCGCAGTGGCTCGGCATCCACGCGCCCGAGCGGATCGACCGGCTGATCCTGAGCAACACCTCGTCTCATCTCTCGCCGGCAAGCTATTTCGACGAGCGGATTGCCGCGGTGCGGCAGGCACCGGACATGTCGGAAACCGCCGAGACGTTCCTGAGCAACTGGTTCCCCGCGTCGATGGTTGCCGCCAACGAGCCCGTGGTCGAAGAGTTTCGCACCATGCTGCTGGCTATCGACCGGCAAGGCCTGGCGGGCCTGTTCGCGGCGGTTCGCGACGCCGATCTTCGCCGGACCGTAGCACTGATACCGCGACCGATGCTGGTGATCGCCGGTCGGCACGACACGGTGACAGCAGCCAGCCACGGCGAGATGATTGCCGCGGCGGTGCCCGGCGCGAAGCTGGTCGTGCTGCCCGCGGTCCATCTGTCGAACATTGAGTATCCGGCAGAGTTCATCCAGGCTGTGGTCGATTTCCTGCGCTGAGCTGGAGCGCGACGGAAAGGCGTCCGGCGCCAGTCCGGTGGTCGCCGAACGTTCGAAGGAGGCCATGGTTCAGAAGAGGGGCGGCGGCCTCGGTCAACGTGAGCGCCTAAGCCGAACCGAGCCCATCTGGCGAAAAGCGTCTTCAACGCTTTTCGGAACGATCCCGTCACCTTGCCATTATCAGCACGAGGGCAGGCTCGGACCCGACCTTAGAGGTGGCCGGTGACTTTCGAGCGCCAACACGAACACGCCGGAGGAAGCGATGACTGGACGCAAAACCCACGATCAACAAATTCGCATCATTGAAGAGCGGGAAAACACAAAGAACGCCGGCAAGGATTTCGATTCAGAGGCGGATCTGAAACGATCAGCGGCGGAACGCGAAGCGCTGCGCAAGGGATCGGACATGAGAACCGACACACCGGACCTCGTCGATCCGGACGACCGCAACATCCTTCGCGGCAAAAATCAGGAAAGCGTCCATCACAAAAACCGTCCTGACGACTAGATGAGCACCGATCCTGGAACATTTGTCATAGATTGGAGGCAGCCCATGGCACGCGGGAGCAAGAAACACATCGGAGCAGGTTCGCAGGGAAAGGGTTCTGGCACAGGCGCCATGACCGTAACGCCAAAGGACAAGCTCGAAGAAAACAAGGTTCTGTCCAATCGCGACAAGGCACAGCATTCCAAAGAACGCGGTTTGGACTCCAGGCAGGTCGCGACAGAGCAGCATCAGGATCATGCCGCCAACCGTTTACGGGACTGACGCCCTGCTGGACGCCAGCCTCGGCGCGCCGCTCGGAGGCCGTCAGAGTCGTTGCCGCCGCTATTTGACGCCGAGGCTCTCGGGCCAGAGCGCCTGGATTTCCTTCGGCAGCGCATCGCGCACCTTGGCCGACTGGCCCAGATCAATATGCCGTGCAAGAACTCGGAACACCGAGCGTGCCGCCTCCTCGGGATCGACGGGGCGGATCGATTCAATTCCTCGCCGATGTGCTGCGAGAAGTTTTCAAGGGAGCGCGTTTTGTCCGGCTCGGCTGCGGGCCGGTAGTGGTCGTAATAGGCGCCGCGCACCAGGATCGGCAGTTCCGCCCCAAGTTTGGCCGCAAGCCCGATCTGCAGCCTGTCCCTTACGGTCCGTAAGACCGCGCCCAATATGTGCCATGCAATCCGCCGATCCGGACCATGATCGTCCATGATCTCGTCGAGCCAAATGTTGGTCGTCTGCAGCGTCCTGTCAAAAACATCCAAACCGGTAGCGCTCATCATCGCCTCCTCATCAAATTCATGTCTGGTTTCGAAACGATGCTTGGGGACAATCGTTTCGCTATCTGTCTACAAAATTGGCTCGGTCTGTGATCCGGCTCTGCTCCGGGATCACGGAACCGCTCTTGGTTGCGCTGGAACCCCTTCCGAAGCAGTTCGTTCCTTGGGTGGGCGGCTTTGAGGAGTTGATTGGGTGGGGGGAGCGCGTCCCGCAACAGGTTTTTTGCGATGCCTGCAAGGAAGACAAAAACCGATGAAGGCGAGAACCGGCAGCAACTCCTGCAGATGATGACCACGGAGCATTTGGTGCTGGGGACCGCCAGGGCGGCGACGATTCAGGAGGCGAATCAGCGCGCAAATTTGTTCCTGACGTCGGTATCCAGCGCCACGATCGCCCTTGCCTTCGTCGCCCAGGTGACAAGGATGGGGCTTCCTTTCATGCTGTTCAGCCTGATCCTGTTGCCATGCCTCTACTTCATCGGGCTGGTGACATTCGTCAGGGCTGTGCAGGTGGCCATCGAAGACATGGTCCACGCCCGCGGCATGGCACGCATCAGGCACTACTACACCGAGCTTACTCCCTCGATGGCGCGCTATCTGGTTCACTCCACTCATGACAACCAAACGGCTCTGCTGGCCGATGTCGGCCTCAAGCCAAGGCCCTGGCAAGCGTTCGCCGGAACCGCAGGAATGGTGAATGTCGTCAACGGTGCCATCGCCGGTGTCTTTGCCGGCGTGATGCTCAAGGTTGTCATTGGCTCGACAGTCAGTCTTGCCGTGACTGTTGGCATTCTAGCCTTTGCGGTGAGCAATTGGTGCCTCTGGCAACATCACACGCGCAGTTGGGCAAGCGCGGAGCACAAGCTGAAGGTGCTGTTTCCGAACCTGCCGGACAGCGACGGCGAGGCGCGGATCGGATAACCCGTTCGAGAGGGACTGCAGAAGCACCAACTCGCTAGGCGGAAACCTCAAGCACGATCTTGCCACGCACATGCTCATTTTCCAGCCGTTCTTCCGCTTTGGCGACCTCTCCAAGAGGGTAGGTGGCTTGCACGAAGGGGGTGACCTTGCCGGCCTCGATGAGGCGGCCGATCTCGGCAAGATGCGCCGCATTCGGTTCGGCCAGATAGGAGACGCCACGCGCCCGGCGCAAGTTTGCCTTTTCCTGCGACGGTTGGGAAAGAGTGGAAACGAGCGTCCCGCCAGGTTTGAGCACCTCCCAGGAGCGCTCCTGCGTGTCGCCCGCGACAAGGTCGAACACCAGGTCGACCGCATCGACGACCTCTTCGAAACGCTGATTCTTGTAGTCGACCGTCTGATCGGCGCCAAGCTCACGCACGAAAACGACGTCCTCGGCGGAAACGGTTGTCGCGACGAACGCGCCCGCGGCCTTGGCCAGTTGGATCGCCAGATGACCGACGCCGCCGGCGCCGCCATGGATGAGAACCCGTTGCCCGGATTTGAGGCCGCCATGGTCGAAAAGGCCCTGCCATGCAGTGATGCCGGCAAGCGGCACCGCCGCGGCTTCGACATGGCTTAGACGATCCGGTTTCGCAGCCGCCTCCGTCGCCTTGACCACGACATATTCGGCATTGCCGCCCCGGTCATGACCAAGCATCGCAAATAACGGGTCGCCCTTCTTCAACGTATGCGCCCGCGTACCGCATATTTCCACCGTGCCGGACACGTCGCGTCCGAGCGTGATCGGCAGGGTTTCGCTCACCGACCCTTCGCGGGTCTTGTGGTCGATCGGATTGACGCTTGCGGCGCGGACCCTGAGCACAACCTCGTCGTCAAGCGGCTGAGGCGAGGGGACTTGATCGATCGAAAGGACCTCAGGTCCGCCAAAAGCGTGGATGCGGACTGCTTTCATGTCGGCATACCTCCTATTGTTTGGCTGTCGGCGACGGTGTCTGCATGTCGTCAGCGGCTGTGCAGCCCAGGTTGCGGAGACAGCCACACCGGCTTCCCAGCCGGGCAACGCCGCCGCAAGGACGGCATCCTGCTAGGCCGTAGACTGCGTCGGCGGGTTCTGATTCATATGGCGGCAAGGCTGCAACCAGACTTGCTGGCCTTCTAACTGGGTAGCAGGCCGTTGGTTCCAACCACCACAATCGGCTGAACGTGGTGCCGGAAATTCTTTCCTCGGCCAGAGCATTCAGCCAGTCTTGATCCATCCGGCCTTATGCACACAGCTGTTTCGAGTTGCGACATCGAGGAGGAGAGGCGGGGCACCGGAGCTACCGGCGCGCTGGCCTGGAGATCGGATTGAATCATTGATGGTGGGTCGCAGGGCTGCCGATCAATGCGGTTCGCACGCCGAACATAAAGCGGCGCGGCGGTGCGATGCGGACTTCAAGACGCTTCGCAGATCGGCAGCGGCTGCGGCGGCGGTGCCGGGTGATCCTTCCTGTATTGGGCGATGATCGGCTCGAGGGTCTTTCGCGGCCAGAATTTAGGTGTGCCGATTTCCTTCAGGCAGGACGCGTTCCAGTAGGCGCCCGGCTGTGAATGGTTGGCTGCGACCGCGGCGATGTCGCGCGATTCCGGGTAGATATAGAGCGTCGTCGGATTGTCCTTGACCATCGGGATAATCTGCTGCGCATCCGCCGGCGACCAGCTGGTGCAGCCATTGCTGCGGCCGCCGGCATAGTCGACCAGTTTGCCGAACGGCACGAAGCCGTCATGGTCGGCATGCGAACTTTTCGGGTTTTTGCGCAGGCATAGGCCGTGCAGCACCTGGGCGGCATGGCCGCCGATCACCCGCTGCCTGGCGTTCGCGGCCTCGCCTTCGCCGTCGAACTGGATGAAGGTGCGCTGGAAAACCGCGTCCTGTTTCGCAGCGGTGCGGTAATAGCCCTTGAACGAGGTTTTTGCCTCGCGGGTGATATAGCCGCCGCCGGCCGTCAACGACGAATCCATCGCATTGCCGAAATTCTTCGCGCACCGCTTGCTGTTCGAAAAATCGACAACGCCTTTCAAATTCCGGCCGCTGCCATGACCCGACGAAATCGCGCGAAACGACTGGCTGGCTTCGCAGATGACGTAATAGCGGCGCCCCAGAACGCCATCGCCCAGATCGCTGGGGCGCGTCGCATCCATGGCGAAGTAGCAGGGGTTCTTGACTGCACCTTGCGCGACCTTCTTCCGGTAAAGCGCGCGGGCTCGTTCGAGGACAATTTGTGAGATCTGGCCGTCGCTGTTGCCGATGTGAGCCTGCAGCCAGGCCGGAACGTCAGATGGTGCGGCAAAGGATCGAGCCGACATCGTCAAGGCAATGGCGGCGACGAGGAGGCTGAGGATCGGGACGATACCCAGAGGGACGAATCTCAACCGCACCGGATCAACTCCTGCCAAAGCCGTTTCCTTGCGGTGTTGCCGCCGGGAATCGATCATAAAGGGTCTCGCATTATCAGGCGAAACACATCTTGTTTAGCGCACCCTTTGTTAACGCGTGCCCTCCGCAAGTCCGCACGAAGAGCCATGAAGGAGATCGACGCGCGCAAATGCTCCTACGCCGGGATGCTGGCTCGAGGCTTGCAGCGGGCTCCCCGCATCTTTGAATGTCTGCGATTTTCGATACGCAGGGATTGAGCTATCATCTGATTCTGGCGCAGCCCACGCCTCCTCCCTCCGCCGGGAAAGCATCGTTCATGCAGGGCACTCTCATCACCGAACCGACTGTTCGAGCGCCAGGCATAAGGAGGGATTGCGGAAACTGCTCGCACCAGGAGGTTTTGCAATGAAGCTGTCCGCGCCCGTTTACCATCTGAAGCGTCAAGCCAGGCTGTTGTCCCGCGAGGCCAAAATTCCGCTCCACGAAGCGCTTGATCGTGTTGCAGCACAGGAAGGCTTCGCCAGCTGGAGTCTGCTTGCAGCCAAGGCAGCCGAGGTGGCACCTGCCGGTGTACTGTTTGCGCAACTGGCGCCCGGCGACCTGGTTCTGGTCGGTGCGCGACCCGGCCACGGCAAGACGCTGATGAGCCTCGAACTCGCGATCGAAGCCATGAAATCAGGCCATCGCGGCGTGTTCTTCACGCTGGAGTATACGCAACGAGATGTGCTCGACCGGTTTCGCGCCATCGGGGCGGATCCGGCGCGGTTCAACGACCAGTTCGTGTTCGACAATTCCGACGCCATCAGCGCCGACTATATCGTCAAGGCATTGGGCTCGGTGCCGCGCGGCACGCTGGTGGTGATCGACTATCTGCAACTGCTCGACCAGAAGCGGCAAAATCCGGACCTGATGGCGCAGGTTCGCACGCTGAAGTCGTTTGCCGGCGACAAGGGATTGATCCTCGTCTTCATCTCGCAGATCGATCGGTCATACGATCCGGCGAAGAAGCCATGTCCCGATATCAGCGATGTGCGGTTACCGAACTCTCTGGATCTGTCGCTGTTCAACAAGACCTGTTTTCTGAACAAGGGTGAAATCCGGTTCCAGGCGGCAAGCTGACGATCCGGTCAGTCTGCCTTCATTGGGCCGCTGCCGGCAGATTCAGAGGCTGTGCAACCGATGCCGAACTGTGCTGCGCGCGCAATGCTTCGGCCGCCTGGCGAACCACTTCGGATATAAGCAGCAGCTGTTTGGCGATCGGGCTTGTCTTGCGCCAGATCATGCCGATCGTCCGCGACGGTTGGGGATTGGCGAAATGGGCGATAGAGACTGCCGCGGAGCGCGTCTCCACCGGCACGGCCATTTCGGGGATCAAGGTGACGCCGACGCCGGCGCCGACCATCTGCACCAGGGTCGACAGCGAGCTGCCGTCCAGCAACTCGCGCGGCCGTGCCGAATGCATGTTGCAGAACGACAGCGCCTGATCGCGAAAACAATGGCCCTCCTCGAGCAGGAGCAGCCGCATCTCGCGCAGCATTTCGCGGTTGGGCGCCGGCTTTCCCTCATCCTCGCCGGGCCGGACCAGCACGAAGTTCTCGGCAAACAGCACGATTTCCGTCAGCGAGGGTTCCGACACCGGCAAGGCAACGATGGCCGCATCGAGCCGGCCGTCGGCCAGTTCCTGGATCAGCTTCTGCGTCTGCGTTTCGCGCACGTGGATATCGAGCCCGTCATGCATGCGGGCGAGGTTGCCGATGATGGCAGGCAGAAGATAGGGTGCGATCGTCGGGATCACGCCGATGCGCAACCGTCCCACCAGCCGGTCGCGCGAGGCGCGGGCCAGATCCGTCAGCTCGTCCACCGAGCGCAGGATGTCGCGGACGCGCAAGGCGAATTCCTCGCCGAAATTGGTCAGCCGGACCTGGCGTGGGCCTCTTTGGAAAAGCGCCGTGCCAAGCGTTTCCTCCAACTCCCGGATCTGCACCGAGATGGCGGGCTGCGAGATCGCGCAGGCATCGGCGGCGCGGCCGAAATGATTGTGCCGCGCCAGCGCCTCGAAATAACGCAACTGCTTCAGCGTCAGGTTTGTCATAATGTCATCTTATCGCTGTAATCAGGAAATCCAACTTAAATTAATCAAGCGGCTTTGCTATACGAGTCGCAACGAAGATGAGGAGCAGCCGGGACCGCCTGGTGAGGCGCATGCCGGCAGCAACAGGACATCCAACATATTCGGTCGCGTATCGGGCATATGGTCATCGCGCCAGCCATGAAACGGACCGCCTCCAGGGACAATGCTATGTCCCTGTTCACGCAGCAGTTGAACAGCTCAACACAGCCACGATCGGAGAAGAACATGGACGCACAGACCGATGATCCCAGCGCCGGCAAATGCCCCGTTGCACACGGATCCTCCAGCAGGAGCAACCGTGACTGGTGGCCCAACCAACTCGATCTTGGCGTTCTCCACCAGCAATCGAACCTTTCGGATCCGATGGGCGAAGAGTTCGACTATGCCGAGGAATTCAAGTCGCTCGACCTCGATGCGGTGATCAAGGACCTGCACCAGGTGATGACGGATTCACAGGATTGGTGGCCGGCCGACTTCGGCCATTACGGGCCGCTGTTCATCCGCATGGCCTGGCACAGTGCCGGCACCTACCGCATCGGCGATGGCCGTGGTGGCGCCGGGGCAGGCCAGCAGCGTTTCGCTCCGCTCAACAGCTGGCCGGACAATGCCAATCTCGACAAAGCGCGCCGGCTGCTGTGGCCGGTCAAGCAGAAATATGGCCGCAAGATTTCCTGGGCCGACCTTCTGATCCTCACCGGCAACGTCGCGCTGGAATCGATGGGTTTCAAGACCTTCGGCTTCGCCGGCGGCCGCGCTGACGTCTGGGAGCCCGAGCAGGACGTCGACTGGGGTTCGGAAACCAAGTGGCTCGACGACAAGCGCTATTCCGGCGACCGTGAACTTCGCGGCCATCTCGGCGCCGTGCAGATGGGGCTGATCTACGTCAATCCGGAAGGCCCGAACGGCACGCCGGATCCGCTGGCCTCGGCCCGCGACATTCGCGAGACCTTCGCCCGCATGGCCATGAATGACGAGGAGACCGTGGCGCTGATCGCCGGTGGTCACACCTTCGGCAAGACGCACGGTGCCGGCGATGCGTCGTTGGTTGGCGCGGAGCCGGAGGGCTCGAGCATCGAGGCGCAAGGCCTCGGCTGGTCGAGCAAGCATGCTTCCGGCATTGCCGGCGACGCCATCACCTCGGGCCTCGAAGTGACCTGGACCACGACGCCGACCAAGTGGAGCAACAATTTCTTCGACAATCTGTTCGGCTTCGACTGGGAACTGACCAAGAGCCCGGCCGGCGCCCATCAGTGGACGCCAAGGGGTGGCGCCGGGGCCGGCACCGTTCCGGATGCGCACGATCCGTCAAAGCGCCGCGCGCCGGCGATGCTGACCACCGATCTCGCGCTGCGGGTAGATCCTGCCTACGAAAAGGTGTCGCGGCGCTTCCACGAGCATCCGGAGCAGTTCGCCGACGCCTTCGCCCGCGCCTGGTACAAGCTGACCCATCGCGACATGGGTCCGGTCGCCCGCTATCTCGGCCCGCTCGTGCCGAAGGAAGAGCTGATCTGGCAGGACCCGATCCCGGCGGTCGACCATGAACTGGTCGGCGAGCAGGACATCGCCTCGCTGAAGGCGAAGATCCTGGCATCGGGCCTGTCGGTTTCCGAGCTGGTTTCGACCGCCTGGGCTTCGGCCTCGACGTTCCGCAATTCCGACAAGCGCGGTGGCGCCAACGGTGCACGTATCCGACTGGCGCCGCAGAAGGATTGGGACGTCAACCAGCCGGCGGAACTGTCGAAGGTGCTGGCGAAGCTGGAAGCCATCCAGAAGGAGTTCAACGCGGCACAGACCGGCGCGAAAAAGATCTCGCTGGCCGACCTCATCGTTCTCGGCGGCGTTGCCGCGGTCGAGAAAGCCGCGAAGGACGGAGGCCATGAGGTGAAGGTGCCGTTCACGCCAGGCCGCATGGACGCCTCGCAGGAGCAAACGGACGTGCATTCCTTTGCCGCGCTCGAGCCAAAGGTCGACGGCTTCCGCAATTACGTCAGGGGCAAGCAGCCGATGTCGGTCGAGGCCATGCTGGTCGACCGGGCGCAGTTGCTGGCGTTGACCGCGCCGGAATTGACGGTGCTGGTCGGCGGTCTGCGCGTGCTCGGCGCCAATACCGGCGGATCGAAGCACGGCGTGTTCACCGACAGGCCGGGCACTTTGACCAACGACTTCTTCGTCAATCTGCTCAGCATGAACACGGTCTGGGATCCGGCCGCCGGCTCTGTTCCGGGTTCGGAAGAGGTGTACGAGGCGCGCGACCGCAAGACCAAGGCGGTCAGGTGGACCGGCACCCGTGCCGATCTGATCTTCGGCTCGCACGCCCAGTTGCGTGCGCTTGCCGAGGTCTATGGCTCCGCGGATGCAAGCCAGAAATTCGCCAGGGATTTCGTGGCGGCATGGACCAAGGTGATGAACGCCGACCGCTTCGACATCGCCTGACTTCGCATAAGGGTACTCCCGCGCGCCTGCGCCGGAGCTCCAGTCCTCCCAAGGACATAAGATCGGGTGCCGCGTTTCCAGCGATGGAAACGCGGCCCTTGTCGTAAGAGGCTGCTCCTTGGTGGACCGTGCCTTGCCGGGCAATGCTGCTATTTATCGGCGTAGCGTCTGCACCGCTGCACCATGATCGAAATCGTCAAACCCGCGCTTGAACATCTGCCATCCTACAAGGCGGCGCTCGAACGTGGCTGGTCGCCGGACAATGTGCGGCTGATGGACGCGACGCGCGAGCAGCTCGCGGCCATCGAAAAGGATCCCGTGGCCTTTCTTGCCGACCTCGACGATCCCCAGGCCAAGGGCGGCCCGATCAGCTTGCCCGACGGCAAAAAAGTGCCGCGCCTGCCCGGCTTCCGCCGCTGGATCTGGGATGGCGAGGCGTCGGGCTCGATCGGCTTTCGCTGGCAGAAGGGCACGGCGGAACTGCCGCCGCATGTGCTCGGCCATATCGGCTATTCGGTGGTGCCGTGGAAGCGGCGGCGCGGCTACGCCACCGAGGCGCTGCGGCTGATGCTGGACGAGGCGAGAGCGGTCGGCCTGGCTCACGTCGAGATCACCGCCAAGCCGGGCAATCCGGCCTCGCACAAGGTGATCCTGGCCAATGGCGGCAAGCTCGTCGAACGCTTCTTCGAGGACGCCGCCTATGGCGGGGCGGAAAGCTTGCGGTTCCGGATCGAGCTGTAGGATGTGTCTCAACCATGCTCATCGGCGCACAGCGCATGATCCGACAGCGCGCGGATGACGTAGCAGTCGCCGACCGTCTGGCCATTGCAGCACGTGGCGATGCGTTCGAGCTCGGCCTCGAGTCGCTTCAACTGGGCAATCTTTTCCCGCACCGAGATCAGTTGCTCCTCGGCGATCTTGTCGGCGTGGCCGCAGGGCTGCTCGGGGTGGCCGCTCAAGTCGATCAGGGAGCGGATGTCGTCAACGGCGAAGCCGAGGTCGCGGGCGTGGCGGATGAAGGCCAGCCGCTCCAGCTCCTGCCTGGAATAGCGGCGCTGGTTGCCTTCCGAACGCTCGGGTGCGGCGACAAGGCCCATCTGCTCATAATAGCGGATTGTCGGCACCTTGACCCCGGTGCGACGTGAGAGATCACCGATCGAAAACATGAAATTTCCCCTTGAAGCTCTAGTGACTAGAGCAATTATAGTGCCTGACATCAGCATTCAAGACCCATGCGGCGACGCCGCGCGGGCAAGACAGGCAGGTAATGTGATGACGACGCCGCTCAAGCAGGAAACGATCGGGCAGACACGGTTCAAGATCGGCGGCATGGACTGCGCCTCTTGCGCGGCCAAGATCGATACGGCGGTGCGTCGTCTCGACGGCGTCGCCGATGTCTCGGTTTCGGTGACCGGCGCCAGCATGACGGTCAGCCACAGCGGTTGGCTCAACGACGACAAGGTGCTGCGGCAGGTGGCGCGGCTGGGCTACGGCATCGTCAAGGCGGAAGGCGGGGCCGATGGGCGTGCTTCAGTGGCCAAGGATCATGATCATGCTGATCATGATCACAGCGATGCGGCGCCGGGGCAGGCGTGGTGGCGCTCCCGCCGTGCCGTGCTGACGCTGGCCTGCGCGGCAGCGCTTCTCGCCGCCTACGGCATCGGCCATCTTCTTCCTGCGGCCGAGCGCTGGGTCTTCCTTGCCGCCCTGTTGGTCGGCCTGGTGCCGATCGCGCGGCGTGCGCTGATGGCGGCATTGGCCGGCACGCCGTTTTCGATCGAGATGCTGATGACCATCGCGGCGATAGGCGCTGTGATGATCGGGGCTACGGAAGAGGCAGCCGCCGTTGTGGTGCTGTTCCTGATCGGCGAACTTCTGGAAGGTGTCGCCGCCGGCCGCGCGCGGGCGAGCATCCAGGGACTTGCCGATCTGGTGCCGAAGACAGCACTTGTCGAGCGGGCAGGCGGCACATCGGAGGTTCCCGCCGAAGATCTTGCCGTCGGCGACGTTATCGTGGTGGGGCCGGGCGATCGTATCCCCGCCGATGGCGAGATCGTCGAGGGGGCTGGTGATATCGACGAGGCGCCGGTGACCGGCGAGAGCACGCCGAAGCGCAAGGGCGTCGCGGACGCCGTCTTTGCCGGCACGATCAGCACCGACGGCGTGCTCAAGGTGCGGGTGACGGCGGCCGCTTCCGACAACACCATCGCCCGAATTGTGCGGCTGGTGGAGGAGGCGCAGGAGGCCAAGGCGCCGACAGAGCGCTTCATTGACCGTTTTTCGCGATACTACACGCCGGCCGTGCTGGCGGTCGGCGCGCTGGTGGCGCTGCTGCCGCCGCTGCTTGCCAGTGGCGACTGGAACGAATGGATCTACAAGGGCCTGGCGATCCTGCTGATCGGCTGCCCCTGCGCGCTGGTCATCTCGACGCCGGCGGCAATCGCCGCGGGCCTTGCGGCCGGGGCGAGGCGCGGCCTGTTGATGAAGGGCGGCGCGGTGCTGGAAGGCTTTCGCCGGATCACGGCGGTCGCCTTCGACAAGACCGGCACGCTGACGGCAGGCAAGCCCGTGGTCACCGACATTGTGGCGTATGGAAGGGATGAACGCACCGTGCTGGCGCTGGCGGCAGCGCTGGAGCAGGGCTCCAGCCATCCGTTGGCGATGGCGATCCTGGACCGGGCCAAGGCCGACAAGGCACCGGTGCCGCCGGCTCTGGCGGCCAAGGCGATCTCGGGCAAGGGTGTCGAGGGCAGCGTTGGCGGCGTTGCCGTCTTCCTCGGCTCCGGCCAGGCGGCGGGCGAACGCGCGGTGATGACCGAAGCACAGCGCCTTGCCGTCGACAGCCTCAACGGCCAGGGCAAGACCGTCTCGGTGCTTGTTGCCGATGGCATGGTGGCCGGGCTGATCGCCATGCGCGACGAGCCGCGGCCGGATGCGGCGGCCGGGATCGCGGCGCTCAAGGCTGAGGGCATCCGCGCGGTGATGCTGACCGGCGACAACCGCCGCACCGCCGAAGCCATCGCCGCTTCCCTCGGCATAGAGGCACGGGCGGAGCTGTTGCCGCAGGACAAGCAGCGCATCGTCGGTGAATTGCAGCGCGAGGGGCTGAAGGTCGCCAAGGTTGGCGACGGCATCAACGACGCGCCGGCGCTGGCTGCCGCCGACATCGGCATCGCGATGGGCGGCGGCACCGATGTGGCGCTGGAAACGGCGGATGCGGCGATCCTGCATGGCCGCGTCACGGACGTCGCTCGCATGATAAAACTGTCGCGGGCGGTGATGGCCAATATCGGCCAGAACATCAGCGTGGCGCTCGGGCTGAAGGCGGTGTTCCTGGTCACCACCATCGCCGGCATCACCGACCTGTGGCCGGCGATCCTGGCCGACACCGGCGCCACCGTGCTGGTCACCGCCAACGCCATGCGCCTGCTGCGCTGGCGCGGGTGAAGTGTTTTTGGTTGATCACGATCTTTTCGGAAAACCGGCGTCCCCTTTTCCGGATCGTGACCTACTCCGCTGGGGCCGTCAGCGGCGGCGTGGCGTTGCTGCGCCCTTCCCAGACATAGGAGGCGAGCGCCACCGCGATAGCGACCAGCATGGCGATGGCGCCAAGCAGCGGCAGGCTACGGTAGCCATAGCCGGCGTTGAGCATGGCGGCGCCCAGCGACGCGGCCAGCGCGATGCCGACATTGAAGCCGGACGGAATGAGCGACGAGGCGAGGTTCGAGGCGTCGGCGGTCCAGGCCAGGATGCGGGTCTGGATCGGCGTGCCGATGGCGAAATTGAGACCGCCCCAGACGACGATCGCGACAACCATCGGCAGGGGGTAGGGGCTGACGGCATAGATGACGGCCAGCGTCACCGCCTGCAAACCCAGCATGGTGATCAATGACGGCATCAGCTTCCAGTCGGAGAGCTTGCCGCCGAGGAAGACTCCCAGGGTGGCGCCGACGCCGTTGAGCAGCAGCACCCACGGCACCAGGTTCTCGTCGAGCCCTGTGACCTCAAGCAGTGTCGGGGTGATGTAGGTGAACAGGCCGAACTGGCCGATCATCAGCATCAGCATCAGGATCAGCGAGGTCCAGACCTGCTGGCGGGCCAGCACACGGACCTCGCGGGCGAAACCGGCGGGCCTGACCGACGATCCGGTGGTGCGCGGCAACAGGGCTGCCATGGCAAGCGTTGCCGCCACGCCCAGCGCGCACATCACCCAGAAGGTCGCACGCCAGCCCCAGATGTTGCCGATCGCGGTGCCCGCCGGCACGCCGATGACGTTGGAGACGGTGAGGCCGGACAGGATGACGGCGACAGCCATGCCGCGCTGGTCCTCGCGCACGAGACCGACGGCGACGACCATGGCAACGCCGAAATAGGCGCCATGCGCGACCGCCACGGCAATGCGCAACAGTAGCATCGAGGTGAAGTCGGGCGCCAGCGCGCAAGCCGCCTGGCCGATGGTGAAGGCGATGGCGAGGCCGAGCAGCAGGCTCTTGCGTGACAGCGACTTGGTGGCGAGCGCCAGCAGCGGGCCGCCGATGGCGATGCCGCCTGCATAGCCCGAGACGAGGTAGCCGGCCGAGGGGACCGAAACGCCAAGACCTTGCGCCACCTGCGGCAGCACGCCGGCAATGACGAATTCGGTGGTGCCGAAGGCAAAAGCGGCAATGAACAGGGCTATGAGCGGAAGCGACATGGCAAGGCCTTAGCTGGAACGGCCTCAAACCACGGATGGGCTTTGCGGGCAATGAAGAAATTTTTGTCGCGAGTTTAGGTTTTCTTCAGTGAGCGAGGCGGTGAAGCGCCAATCTCCCCCACGAGGGGGGAGCTCGGCTGCTTCTCAGCTCGCCTTCAACCGCGACCCAGTGAGCAGACCGCGCTCTTCGAGCACCGGATAGGCCATCGAGGCCAGCAGCGAGTTGATCTGCTTCAGGTCGCGGATGGTGTCGAGGTGGATCGAGCTGGTCTCGACGCTCTTGGCGGTGCCGTCGCGCAGCCGCACGAAATGGCTGGCGCTGGTTTCCTTTTCGCGATCGCGAAGCCGGTCTTTTTCCAGCACCAACTGGCGCGCGGTCTCGGGATCGCGCGACACCAGCACGTTGAAGGCAAGCCGCGCATTGGCCAGCACCGAACCATGGAAGGCGCACAGCTCGGCCCAGCCCTCGTCGGTGAATTCCAACCCGCGCTCGATTTTCTTCTTCACATGCACCAGCATGTTGCGCACGATGATGTCGCCGACCTGCTCCAGCTTGACGCAGGCGCCGATCAGTTCCTGGCAGCGCAGCGCTTCGTCCTCGGTCAGCGGGTTCCTGGTCAACTTGGCGAGGTAGAGCTTGATCGCCGCGTGCCTGCGGTCGACGCGGTCGTCGAGTGCGGCCAGCGCCTTGATCTTGTCGGCATCGGCACTTTCATAGAGCTCGATGATGCGCTTGAGCATGATCTCGATAGTCTCGCAGACCCGCACCACCTCGCGGGTGGCATTGGCCAGCGCCTGGCTCGGCACGTCGAGCGCGCTTTCGTTGAGCGCGGACAGCTCGACGACGTCAAGCGAGGCGGCCGGCACCTTGGTGCCAAGTGCGACGATCTTCTCCGAAGCGCGGTAGACGAAGCCTGCCAGCGGCAGGCCGGCAAGCAGGATCAGCACATTGAACAGGATGTGGGCATTGACGATCTGGTCGGCCGCCGTCGAACCGAGAAAGGCGAAGTGCGGCCTGAAGATCATGACCAGGATCAGCATGACCAGCGAGCCAAGACCGCGCATCAGGAGATTGCCGATCGGCACGACGCGCACCTCGGGGCTCGACGAGCGGGTCAGCATCGGCGCGATGATCGAGGAGCCGAGATTGACGCCAAGGATGAGAACGACGCCGAGTTCGGGCGTGATCAGGCCGCGGCCTGCCAGCGTCGCCATCAACAGCACCGCCGCGATGCTCGACTGGAACAGCCAGGTGATCAGCGCCGCCAGCAGATAGGCGGTGATGGAATCGGTCGAGAAGTAGTTGATGATGACCGGCATGAGCTGGCTGTTGCGCAGCGGCTCAGACGCCTGGCCGATCATCTCCAGCGACAGGATCAAAAGGCCGATGCCGACCAGAATGCGGCCGGTCTGGCGCCAGTCGCGCCGCTCGGTGGCCATGAACATGACCGTGCCGGTGATCAGGCACAGCGGCACCAGCAAGGTGAGGTCGAAGGTCAGCAGCTTGACCACCAGCGCAGAGCCGATCTCGGCGCCGCGCACTGCCAATTGGCCCGCGGCGCCCGAGACGATGCCAGAGCCGGCGAAGGAGCCGACCAGCAGCGTGACGGCTGTGGAACTCTGCAGGGCGATGGCAAGGCCGGTGCCGGCCAGCACCGCCATGATCGGATTGCGCATGGTGGCGCGCAGGCGGTGGCGCAGCACGTCGCCATAGGCGCGTTCAACGCCGGTCTTCACCATGCGGGTGGCAAACAGCATCAGCGCCACGGCGCCGGCCAGATGCAGAAGGACGACGGACCCGCTCATTTCGCCCCCCGCATGCAAACAGGATGCGCGTCCTGTTTGGCGTGGCGATCAGAAGGGAAAACGAGGGTACGAATCATGTTCATGGCGGTGACTTATAATAACTCGAATATTTTAGCCGGATAATAAAATCTTGTCGATTTCAAGGGCCGTTGCAGCGCGACGGGCGGTGTCGGAAAATGGACGGACGCGCAAATGGTTGCATTGCGGGGCGGGCTCGAAGCAACGGATAGGCAGAGTTAGCAGCGCGACCGGCTCCTGCCTTTGCGATTATGTTCAGCTCTATTGGGTAAATAAAGGAAATCATTACACAATTGTAATGCAGGCGTTCAGCTTCGGTTCATCGGTGGCCCGCTATTCCTCTGGCATCGACAACCAAGGAGACTTCTTTTGAAACGCATTGTCCTTTCCGCACTCGCTTTCTCGATGCTGGCCGCTACGTCGCTCACCGGCCAAGCCGCACCGCTGAATGCACCGAACGCTCCGCAGTCGAATTACAGCCAGGTCGACTGGCAAAAGCCCACCAACAGGGATGTCAAGAAGCGCTTCATCCAGAAGCGCGCCATCCATAAGAAGGTCATCGTGAAGCGCAACAACTGGCGCAACGGCCATAAATATTCAGGCTGGAGACAGCACCAGCCGATCCGCGACTACGGCCGCTACGGCCTGCATCGTCCCGGCCGCGGCCAGGAATGGATCCGCGTCGGCAACGACTATGTGTTGGTCGGTGTGCTCTCCGGCGTCATTTTCGGCGCGCTTGCCGCGCATTAAGCGGTCCCCAGGCGGATATTGGAAAGAGGCGGCCCGCAACGGCCGCCTCTTTTGCCTGTGGAAACCGGGTATGGCCCGCATTAAGGGTCGTCGGATTTCGCGGGTATGATTATATAATCGGGAAACGAGTTCCCCGATGCGCTTTCCACCCGCCTTCCTCGACGAGATACGCGACCGCGTGCCGATTTCATCGGTTATCGGCCAGCGCGTTGCGTGGGACAGGAAGAAAACCAACGCGCCGCGCGGCGACTATTGGGCCTGTTGTCCGTTCCACGGCGAGAAGAGCCCCTCCTTCCACTGCGAGGACAAAAAGGGCCGCTACCATTGTTTCGGTTGCTCGGTCTCGGGCGATCATTTCAAGTTCCTCACCGAACTCGACGGGATGAGCTTTCCCGAAGCGGTCGAAAAGATCGCCGATATGGCCGGCGTGCCGATGCCGGTTCGCGATGCGCAGGAGGAGCGGCGCGAAAAGGAACGCGCCAGCCTGACCGACGTCATGGAGATGGCGACCGCCTTCTTCCAGGAACGGCTGCAGGGGCCGGAAGGCGCCAAGGCGCGTGCCTATCTGCGCGACCGCGGACTGACGCCGGCGACGCAGCAATCGTTCCGGCTCGGTTTTGCGCCCGACAGTCGCAATGCGCTGAAGGAGCATCTCGCCGCCAAGGGCGTGCCCAAGGCCGACATCGAGGCTTGTGGACTGGTGCGCCACGGCGACGACATCCCGGTTTCCTATGACTGGTTCCGCGACCGCATCATGTTCCCGATTCCGGATTCCCGGGGCAAGATCATCGCGTTCGGCGGCCGTGCGCTGCAGCCGGACGCGCTGGCCAAATACATGAACTCGCCTGACACCGAACTCTTCCACAAGGGCAATGTGCTCTATAATTTCGCCCGCGCCCGCAAGGCCTTGGCCAAGGGCGGCACGGTCATCGCCGTCGAAGGCTATATGGACGTCATCGCACTGGCGCAGGCCGGCTTCGAGAACGTCGTGGCGCCGCTCGGCACCGCGCTTACCGAGAACCAGCTCGAACTGCTCTGGCGCATGGCGCCGGAGCCGATGCTGTGCTTCGACGGCGACAAGGCCGGGCTGAAGGCAGCGTGGCGGGCCGCCGATATGGCGCTGCCGTCTGTGCAGGCCGGGCGCTCGGCGCGCTTCGCGCTGCTGCCGGAAGGCAAGGATCCCGATGATCTGGTCAAGGCCGAAGGACCGGATGCGTTTCGTCGCGTTCTGGCCGAGGCGCGGCCGCTGGTCGACCTTTTATGGATGCGTGAGACGGCGGGCGGCGTCTTCGATACGCCGGAGCGGCGGGCCGAGCTCGAGAAGACGCTGCGCGAACTGACCAGCCGCATCCGCGACGAAAGCCTGCGCTACCACTACCAGCAGGAGATGCGCGAGCGTGTGCTGAGCTTCTTCGGCTCGCAGCGCGGCACCAGGCAAAGTCGGCAAGACTGGAAACAGGGCCAAGGCAAGACGGCCGCGCCCGGCGGGCAGTTCGCCAAGGCCGGCAGCGGCCGCATGGCGATCACCGAAAGCCTCGGCCAGTCGGCTTTGGTCAAACGCGGCGGCGAAGGGATGTCGGTGCGCGAGGCGACGATCATCGTCGCATTGGTCAACCATCCGGCGCTGATCGACGAGAATTTCGCTCATATCGAGTTCCTCGATCTCGCCAACTCCGATCTGAGGCGGCTGCATGGAGCGATTCTCGACGCGATGGCGCACGACATGGCCCATGACCGGCAGGCGGTGATTGCGACGATCGAACGCGCCGGCTGCGCCGAGATCTGGGAGCGGGCCGTCGGGCTGATCCGGCGGATGCGGCAATGGCCGGCGCTGGAGACCGCCGCCCTTGAAGATGCCCGCGATGCTTTCAGCCAGGCGCTGCACTTGCAGCGCAGCGCGCGCACCTTACATAAGGAGCTGAAACAGGCGGAAGCGGCGCTCGCCACCGATCCCACAGACGAAAACTATCGGCATCTGATCGAAATTCAGGCGCAATTCCAGGATGTGCAGGCCACGGAAGCGCTAATCGAAGGGTTTGGCGTCTCCTCGGGCAGGGCGGGGCGAGCTTAGTTGGAAGCGAGTGAATTGAGAAAGCGTCGTTGCGCGTCCAAATGGCGCGTAACGGGCTAAGTCGGGTAATTGATTCGCTTTTTTCATGCGAATCATGCGAGAGGCGCTTGACCTTCTGGCAGATTGGCGGAATCAGGACGATTCGAAACGTTAACCCGAACCCGCGTCGACGGGAAATAAGCGATGTGAGGTACTGGTCACTGGACAGGCAGCCCGCCTGCCACAGATATCAGGGTTAATCTGGACTTAATGCATGTCGCCCAAAAGGGGAAACCCGATTTGGGCAACGACATACACCAAACGAAACGAGTTGATGCAGTTACTGGCCCGGTGAAGCGCGTTTCATAAGCGAGCGCATCCGATTTGACTGGTCCGACAGCTTACGCGGCTTTGAAGTTCGGCCGCTAGGAGAAGATAAAGACTATGGCGACAAAGGAAAAGGAAGAGGTCGAAACCGAACGCGAAGGCGCCACCGATGGCCCTCTGCTCGACCTTTCCGATGATGCTGTCAAGAAGATGATCAAGGCCGCCAAGAAGCGCGGCTATGTCACCATGGACGAGCTGAATTCGGTGCTGCCCTCGGAGGAAGTGACCTCCGAGCAGATCGAGGACACGATGGCGATGCTGTCCGACATGGGCATCAACGTGGTCGAGGACGACGAGCAGGGCGAGGAGCCCGAGGCCACCGACACCGCGGCCGATGCCGAGGAAGACGCCAACGAGCTGGCCGAGCAGACCGGCACCGCGGTCGCCGCCACCACCACCAAGAAAGAACCGACCGATCGCACCGACGATCCGGTGCGCATGTATCTGCGCGAGATGGGCTCGGTGGAGCTGTTGTCGCGCGAGGGCGAAATTGCCATCGCCAAGCGCATCGAGGCCGGCCGCGAGACGATGATCGCCGGCCTGTGCGAAAGCCCGCTGACTTTCCAGGCCATCATCATCTGGCGCGACGAACTCAACGAATCCAAGATCCTGCTGCGCGAGATCATCGATCTCGAAGCCACCTATGCCGGCCCCGAGGCCAAGCAGGCGCCGGTGGTCGAGCGCGTCGAGGAAGCCAAGGTCGAGGACAAGCCGCGCCGTTCGCGCGACGACGAAGACGACATCACCAATGTCGGCGCCGATACGCGTGGGCTGACGGACGACGACGACGAAGACGAGGACGAAGCCAGCCTGTCGCTGGCCGCGATGGAAGCGGAACTCCGCCCGCAGGTGATGGAGACGCTCGACGTTATCGCCGACACCTACAAAAAGCTGCGCAAGCTGCAGGACCAGCAGGTCGAGAACAGGCTCGCCGCCGCGGGCACACTGTCGCCCAGCCAGGACCGCCGGCTGAAGGAGCTCAAGGACCAGTTGATCAAGGCGGTGAAGTCGCTGTCGCTCAACACGGCGCGCATCGAGGCGCTGGTCGAGCAGCTCTACGACATCAACAAGCGCCTGGTGCAGAACGAAGGCAAGCTGCTCAGGCTGGCCGAAAGCTACGGCGTGCGCCGCGAAGAGTTCCTGAAGGAATATCAGGGTTCCGAGCTCGACCCGAACTGGACGCGCTCGATCGGCAATCTGACATCGCGCGGCTGGAAGGAATTCACCAAGAACGAGAAGGATGCGATCAAGGACCTGCGCGCCGAGATCCAGAACCTCGCCACCGAAACGGCGATCTCGATCCTGGAATTCCGCAAGATCGTCAACCAGGTGCAGAAGGGCGAGCGCGAAGCGGCGATCGCCAAGAAGGAAATGGTCGAGGCCAACCTGCGCCTCGTCATCTCCATCGCCAAGAAGTACACCAATCGCGGCCTGCAGTTCCTCGACCTGATCCAGGAAGGCAATATCGGCCTGATGAAGGCGGTCGATAAGTTCGAATACCGCCGCGGCTACAAGTTCTCGACCTACGCGACATGGTGGATCCGGCAGGCGATCACGCGTTCGATCGCCGATCAGGCGCGTACCATCCGCATTCCGGTGCATATGATCGAGACGATCAACAAGATCGTGCGCACCTCGCGCCAGATGCTGCACGAGATCGGCCGCGAGCCGACGCCGGAGGAACTGGCCGAAAAGCTTGCCATGCCGCTCGAAAAGGTGCGCAAGGTCTTGAAGATCGCCAAGGAGCCGATCTCGCTCGAAACGCCGGTCGGCGACGAGGAGGATTCGCATCTGGGCGATTTCATCGAGGACAAGATGGCGATCCTGCCGATCGACGCGGCGATCCAGGCCAATCTGCGCGAGACCACCACGCGCGTGCTGGCCTCGCTAACGCCGCGCGAGGAGCGTGTGCTCAGAATGCGCTTCGGTATCGGCATGAACACCGACCACACGCTGGAAGAAGTCGGCCAGCAGTTCTCTGTTACCCGCGAGCGCATTCGTCAGATCGAAGCCAAGGCGCTGCGCAAGCTCAAGCACCCGAGCAGGTCGCGCAAGCTGCGCAGCTTCCTGGATAGCTGAGACTTACCGATGCAAAGAGTTCAAGGGCGCCGATGGCGCCCTTTTTTGTTGTGGGACGCACTCTTGCGGGCGAGGCCCTTCGGGCGGATAATTTCGGTGTCGGATGCATTTTCTGGGCGACAACCCGGATGCCCGCCCCGGCGAAGCCGCCGTGCTCCGTGGCCCCGGAGGGAGGTGTGCCATGACAAGCTACATCGTGCTGATGAACTGGACGGAGCAAGGTGCCAGGAACGTACGCGAGTCACCGAAGCGGCTCGACGCCGCCAGGAGGCAACTGGGAGACATGGGCGGATCGTTCAAGGGGTTCTACCTGACCATGGGCGAATACGATATGGTGGCTGTGGTCGAAGCCCCCGACGACGCGGTGCTGGCGCGCTTCTCGCTGATGCTGGCGGCAGCGGGCAATGTCAGGACGCGGACGCTGAAGGCCTTTCCCGAATTAGCCTACCGCGAGATCATCACCTCGCTCGGGTGAAGGAATCGGCAGGGTTTCTCGAAGTCGCTGGTTGGTGCCGGCCTGGTGGCGCTTTGCCGCAAGACGGGGTGCTTCGCCGTGATAGAATGTGGCCGGGGAGATCGCGATGAAGAAGGTTTCGATATTGGTCGCCAGCTTTGCCGCTTTGTCGTCGCTGCCGTTTTCCGCCGGCGCCGGCGCGCAAAAACCGGTCGGCATGGCCAATCCGGCGTCCGTCCATTGTGGCGAGATCGGCGGGCGCCTGGTGATCAGGAAGGATAAGGCCGGTAATGAATATGGATTCTGCGGCTTGCCCAATGGGCGCCTTTGCGAGGAGTGGGCGCTGTTTCGCGACAACAAGTGCGTCGGGCCGAAGGCGGCCATGCGCCGCAAGTGACATACCTGCCATCATAGGGTGAGATCATGTCCGAACCGCATTCCCATTCGCATCTGTGGCCCGGCGTGCCACTCGCGCTTGGCTCGGCCGCCCTGTTCGGGGCGACGCCGCCGCTCAGCAAACTGCTGCTCAATGGCGTCAATCCCTTCATGCTGGCCGGGCTGCTCTATCTCGGTGCCGGTCTCGGGCTGGCTCTGTACCGCCCGCTTCGGGGCAGGCAGGCCGCGGCCTGGGAGGCGCAACTGACCGCTGGGGATATTCCCTGGCTGGCGCTGGCGATCGGCATGGGCGGCATCATCGCGCCGGTGCTGCTGATGTTCGGCTTGACCCTCAACACGGCGTCCAGTTCGGCGCTGCTGCTCAACCTGGAAGGGCCGGCAACGATGGCGATCGCCTGGCTCGTCTATCGCGAGAATGTCGACCGGCGCCTGCTTTTCGGCGCGTTCGCCATTCTGGCGGGCGCCGTTCTTCTGTCGTGGCAAGGTGAGGGCGTCGCCTTCAACCGTGGCGCCCTGCTGGTGGCGGGGGCTTGTCTGGCCTGGGGTATCGACAACAATTTCACGCGCAGGATCTCCGCCACCGACCCGGTGGTGATCGCCATGCTCAAGGGGCTGGTGGCGGGTGTCGTCAATGTCGGGTTGGCGCTTGCCGGCGGTGCCTTGTTTCCCCCGGGGTCGGTCATTGCAGCGACCGCGGCAGTCGGTTTCTTCGGCATCGGGGTCAGCCTGGTGATGTTCATCGTGGCGCTGCGTCATCTGGGCACCGCGCGGACAGGGGCCTATTACTCGCTCGCTCCCTTTATCGGCGCGTTGCTGGCAATCGCCATCCTGGGTGACGCCGTGACGCTCAAGCTTGCGGCCGCCGGACTTCTGATGGGTGTTGGCCTGTGGCTGCATCTGTCGGAGCGCCATGAGCATGAGCACGACCATGAGGAACTGGAGCACGAGCACAGCCATGTGCATGACGAGCACCACCAGCACCATCATGACGGGCCGGTAAGCGAGCCGCATTCTCATTGGCACCGGCATGCCCCAATGCGACACCGGCATCCGCATTATCCCGACCTGCACCACAGGCATGGCCACGGATAAATGCTGACCGTCTGGTACAACACGCGCTGCCCGGTCTGCGATGCCGGCATAAGCAGGCAGAAGCGGCGGCTGATCGAAGCGGTCAAGGCCGGGCGGATCGAGTTCCGAGACATCAATTTTGAACCGGCAGCGCTTGCCGGGCATGGCGCGTCGCTTGAGGATATCCGCCGCCGGCTGCACGCCACCGACGTGGCGGGCAGGCTGCTGGTCGGCGCCGACGTTGCCATCGCCGTGTGGAAGGTCACGCCGGGCGAGGGCTGGCTGGCGATGGTGTTCGGCAATCCGGTTGTCTTGCCGCTGACACGCTTTGCCTATGATCGTTTCGCCGACCTTCTCTATGCCTGGAACCGGCGCAAGGGTCGCTGGTAGCGCTTCGTGATTAATGACCAGAAGCGCAAAGGTCCGGAGGACATCTCCGGACCTTTTTTCGTGCGAGTTATCGGCTGGCCGGCTCGCAGAGCGCGCCGACGATGCGGCGTACCACCGGCAGCACCAGCAGCAGCGTCGGAAACGCCACCAGCCAGGACAGCCCCCAGGCGGTCAGCCAGATGGACGGCAGCTCGGGGTGGAAGCCAAGGCTTTTCAACGTCGAGATGAACGAGACGATAAAGGTCATCAACAGCGACAGCACCAGCGGGCTAAGAACAGCGGCATAGCGCGCAGGCAGCTTCCTGCGCTGATGTCTTGCAGTCATTTTGAGAGTTCCCTGAAGTATCCGGTCCGTCGCTTTTGGCATCCATTCGCCGGTGACCGGCAAAATTGCCCGGAAAGACCGGGGTTGGATGCGTTGCTTGACGTCAGACGCTTACGGAGCAGCCGAGGCGCTCGCGGGACTTCTAGCGGTACGTTCCGGTGAAAGCAAGCCTCTGGCGCCGCATTCAGATACATCGTAAGATATATCTTGACTCTCTCGATTGGCTCGCATAATTGAGATATATCGTAAGATACAACTCAAGGAGCAATCAATGCACAAACATTTTGGGAACAATCATTTCGGCGAGCGCATGTTCATGCACATGGCCGGCAAATTCGGCGGCAAATTTGGTAGCAGAGGGGGCGGCGGTTTTGGCCCGTTCGGGCACGGCGGTCGCGGTGGCGGGCGGGGCGGCCCGGGCGACATGTTCCGCGCCGGGCGCATGTTGGCCGACGGCGACCTCAAGCTGATCACGCTGTCGCTGCTGGCCGAGGCCCCGCGCCACGGCTACGACATCATCAAGGCGTTGGAGGAACGCACCAGCGGCATCTACAGCCCGAGCCCCGGCGTGGTCTACCCGACGCTGACCTTCCTGGAAGAGGCCAGCTATGCCGCCTCCGCCGCCGACGGCAACAAGAAGGTGTTTTCGATCACCGAAGCTGGCCAGGCGCATCTCGCCGACAACCGCGAGATGATCGATGGCGTGCTCGACCATCTCGAGCGCTTCGGCCGTAAAATGGCCAAGGCGCGCGACTGGTTCGGCTGGAACGACGAGAGCGAAGAGGGCGGGCGTCGTGGCGGCCGGGGTGGCCGCGGGGATCGTTCGGAAGCGCGCGACGAATTCCGCGCAGTCCGCCACCGGCTGCGCGCGGCTCTGGGTGACTTCGTCGACGCCCCGGCCGACAAGCAGGCCGAGGCGATCGCCATCCTCGAAGCCGCCGCCGAGGCCCTGGAAGCGCTGTCGCACAAGTAAGCTCGTCCAGCCGACCGGACGCAGCCCTTGCCCGCTGGGCCAAGGACCGATAGTGAAATTCATCCCGCGTCACTCTACATGGTGCGGGATGAATGCTGTTGGAGGAAGCCCGATGTCTTTTCTGAAGCGTCTTTTCGGCGGTGGCGCCAGCGGAGCCGAAACGGCTGGGCCAACGAGCGCAGCGCCGGCCAAGCAGGTCGAGCACAAGGGGTTCCTGATCAGCGCCACGCCCTACAAGGCGGATGGCCAGTACCAGACGTGCGGCGTCGTCTCCAAGGAGATCGACGGCGTGGTGAAGGAACACAAATTCATCCGCGCCGACCGCTTCGCCGGGCTCGACGACGCCGTCGACATCTCGATCAAGAAGGGCATCCAACTGGTCGACGAGCAGGGCGACCGGATTTTTGGGTAGATCACCGCCAGCAGGTCACTGCCTAACCATGCGGGCCTTTGCGCCACGATGGACCTCTCGGTCCGGGTTGACGTACGACCGCCGGCGATCAACTCGTCCTGGTGGGATCAATCGTCATCAGGCGGGTCCTGGCCTCGATCAGATGCCTTCTCGCGGCCCTTATCCGGCCGCACAATGCCAAGTTAAGAGCGACGCCGCCTTCCTCGTCCAGCAAGTCATTCGCGCGCTTCAGAGAGCGCTCGGCTCTCCTTATGCGCAGTCTGGCGTTGGCCGCTTCGATGCTGTGAATTTCAATCATTGTGCCGCGTCCTTTGCGGTTCCGGTCCCTTCATGGACTAAACCGCCGCTGATCCTATTGGTTCCGGCGCTGTGATTATGGCTGCGGTTTCGGCTATTTCGTTGTGGTGTTGAATTCACGGTTTGCCGCATAATCGATAACGAAGGTGCCCTCGGGAGCGCGAACGCCTTGCCTCACATTTGAGATGGTCACCGTCGTGGTAAGTCCCTTCTCGTCGGTGAGGCTCCATCTGCGCAGATCGAGCGATTTTCTGTCGAACACCATGGAGATGTTCGAATTGCCGAAAGCCGATCTGTCGGCCAGCTTGACGGTTACTTGAGCGCCGTCTTCTCTGATGCTTTTGACGCGACTGCCGGAGAAGTCGACCTTGTTGTCGAGCAGCAGCTTAAGCGGCGTCTTCGAGAGAGCATAAAGCCGCGATGTCTTCAGTCTCCTGTTATAAACCACCAGGGATTTGCCATCCGCGATCACGCTGACCCCAGATTGGCCTGCATAGTTGAACCGGATCTTGCCTGGGCGTTGGAGAAAAAACCTGCCGTGTTTTCTTTCCGCTTTCGGGCCTGATTGCACGAAATCCCCTGACATGGATTTCACCGATGAGAAGTGATCGGCAATCGTCTTTGCTTCAACCGGCGCGGCCGAAGCCCCGGCATTCACCGCGGCAACGCCGATAACGGCACACAAGAAACCCAGCAGCTTTTTGATCCGATAGGCCATTCGATTAACCCCCAGCAAACGCGTGATCGAAGGAGATCACGCGTTGAGATCAGTAGCCGTTCGGGCACCGCGCGACGTAAACCCGGCCGTACCGATCGCGATATCTGCACTGGCCGGCTTCGCTGGCGTGGCCGATGACGGCCCCTGCTATCGCACCAACCGCACCGCCAACAACCGCCCCTTCCACAGGGTCTCCGGCCACCGCGGCGCCTACGGCCGCGCCACCCAAGCCGCCGACGGCGGCGCCTTGTTCGGTACGGGAGCACGCCGAGAGCGGAATGAGCAGGCTCAAAATGAGCAGCGTCTTTTTCATTGGTTCTCTCCTGGGGCTACTATTAGCCAAAGCTTAAATGCTCAAGAGAGCTTTTCGATCCATCGACCGTTGCCTGCCATTCAAGCCTGGCCGTGGCGGAGCCACGCGCCTTCGGCTCAAATGCCTGCGATCGCCAAAAGCCAGGCCAGGTTGTCGAGCAGCAGAAACAGCAGCGCAATCTGCAGCGCCACCCGCAGCCGCTGGATAATTCGCCAGTTGCCGGCCATGTCCGCCTTGATGCGAAGGGCAAGCGCGCGGCGCATGGCCGACATCGTCGTCGGCCTGTCGCCGTCGACATATTGATCAAGCAGCTCTTCCGGATCGAAGCGGAATGTATATTGGTGGTAGGGCCAAAGCATGAAGACGATCAACCCGCCGA
Source organism: Mesorhizobium sp. M0011 (assembly GCF_040324155.1). Classification (NCBI taxonomy): domain Bacteria; kingdom Pseudomonadati; phylum Pseudomonadota; class Alphaproteobacteria; order Hyphomicrobiales; family Phyllobacteriaceae; genus Mesorhizobium; species Mesorhizobium sp. M0011. The sequence goes on from NZ_JAMYVQ010000043.1 coordinate 31,859, forward strand.
TGCCGAACAGCAGGGCCACCGCGGTCCAGTCCCAGAGCCCAAGCCCATTGGAAAGGGCCGCACCGCCGAGCAATGAGTTTGCGATGGCAAAGACAAGGCTGCCGGCGCGGGTGCTCATGTTCTCCACAAGGGTCTGCTGTTGCGTGAGACCTCTCACCGCCTCCTGATAAATGAATGCAAGACGCGGATCGTCGTCGGCAACAGCGCTTGCGGCAATTCTGTTGCTTTCGCTTCCACTCGGATGTTCCGCCATCAGGGTGTCCTCTCTGGCGTGGACTGGATGCGCGAGCTCAGTCGAGATCCCACGGTGCAAATGTTGTCCGTGGACTGCCCCGCGCAAGGGGGGGGAACGGATGAAACAGGGGACAGGATCCGTGGCGAACCGAACGGGCCAGGCTGATTGCGCGCCTGGCCAGCAAGGTTTGGGAAATCGACCCGGGCTAAGCCGGCTGCAACTCCCTGCGCGGCAGTGGCGGGAACGCGATGGCGATGCCGACCGCGCCGAGCCCGATAAGAGCCGAGCCGATGAACAGCCAGGAATAGTTGGCGTAGGCGTCGAACACCATGCCGCCGGCAAGCGGTCCCAGCGCCATGCCGAGGCTGGACAGCATGGTGGCGGCCCCGAACACGGTGCCGAGGATGCGCTGGCCGAAATATTCGCGCGCCAGCACCGCATAGAGCGGCATGACGCCGCCATAGGTGGCACCGAAGATAACGGCCAGCATGTAGAACTGCTCAAGCCGGCTGATCGAGAGATAGGCGGCAATGACGATCGCCTGGATCGCCAGGCCCGCGATCAGCACCGGCTTGACGCCCAGCCTGTCGGCCAGCACGCCGTAGAAGAGCCGGCCGCCGAGGCCTGCCAGGCCTTCGACACTGTAGATCGAGACCGCTGCCATGGGGGCGACGCCGCACAGCATGGCATAGCTGACCATGTGGAAGATCGGCCCGGAATGCGCCGCGCAGCAGGCAAAGAAGGTCAGCCCCAGCACGATGAATTGCGGCGAGCGCAGCGCCTGGCCGACCGTCAGGCCGGCACCTTCGGCAACCGGCGCGGAGCCGGGGTCGACTAAGACGGGCTTCGGCGGCTGGCGCACCAGCAGCACCGCCGGCAACAGCAGCAGCCAGGCGGTAATGCCGATGTCGAACATGGCGGTGCGCCAATCATAGGCGGAGATCAGCCAGCGGGCGAGGGGCGAGATCGTCATCGGCGCCACGCCCATGCCGGCCGAGACAAGTGAGACGGCAAGGCTGCGGTTGGTGTCGAACCAGCCTGTGGTCAGCGCGATCATCGGCGCGAAAAAGGCGCTTGCCGCGAGACCGACCAGCACGCCATAGGTGACCTGGAAGCTCAGCAGCGAACCGGCGCGGCTGGCCAGCACCAGCGCCAGCCCGAGCAGCACCGCGCCGATCATCACGACGATGCGGGCGCCAAAACGGTCCGATATCGCGCCCCAGGCGAAGCCACCAAGGCCCATCACCAGGAAGTTGAGCGTCATGGCGCTCGAAATGCCGGCGCGCGACCAGTTGGTGTCGATCGCCATCGGCTCGAGAAAGATCGCCAGCGAAAACATCGTCCCGATGGCGACGCAGGACATCAGCGCGCCAGCGGCGACGATGACCCAACGATAGGAAAGGCTCATTCAAATCTCCCATGCCTAAGGGCAGCGCTGCGCGCTGCTTGCACCCGAAGGACGCCGGCACCGGGTTCGATCCTACAATCCGGTTGCATTTTTTATCCAGTTTGACGTGACGCCGTTTTCAGTAGCTCAGATCGGCAGTTCCGACGTGTATTTGATCGTCTGGCTGGGGACGTCGGTCTTGACGTTCTGCACGCCCTTGATGCGGCTCAGATGCTCCGACTGGAAGCGGCGGTAATCGTCGATGCCGGCCGCCACCACACGCACCATGGCGTCGCAATCGCCGAGCATCAGGTAGCACTCCATCACCTGCGGCAGCTTGGCGACTTCGGTGGCGAAATGCTCGATCGTGTCCTCGTCCTGCGTTTTCAACCAGATGCGGGTGAAGAAGGTCAGGCCCTTGCCGATGCTGGCGGGGTTGAGCACGGCGACGTAGCGGTCGATGACACCGGCCTCCTCCAGCAGCTTCACGCGACGCAGGCAAGGCGATGGCGACAGCCCGACCTCTTTGGCCAGATCGTTGTTGGCCATGCGGCCGTCGCGCTGCAGCGCCCGCAGGATCCGCTTGTCAATCTCATCAAGTTTCATGGCTTTGGATTCCATCTATTTATGGCTTTGTAGCGCCAAATGCCAAATTCTGATGAAACACAACAATCTTCGCAACCAAATTGTGAGCCGGTGCCGCTATGTTTGCGGCCGACATCACCAGAGTCCAGACGCAACCCGGAAGCGGCAGCCGCGAGGCGCGCCAGTGGAGACCCATGAGCATTTCACAGGCAGTCGAGGCGGCGGGCAATGGTTCGGGATCCGAATTCCGCCGTGGCGTGGCGTCCTGCGCGCCGGTGCTGTTCGGCACCATCCCCTATGCGCTGGTGCTTGGCGCCCAGGCCACGCAGAAAGGCTTAAGCACGGTCGAACTGTCTGCCATGACAGGGCTGAACTTCGCCGGCGGCTCGGAATTCGCGGCGATCCAGTTGTGGACGTCGCCGCCGCACGTCGTGCTCATCGTCGCCATCACCTTCCTGGTCAACAGCCGTCACCTGCTGATGGGTGCGGCACTGGCGCCGTTCCTGCGCCACCTGCCACGCCGCAAGGTGTTTCCGGCGCTTTTCTTTATGTGCGATGAAAGCTGGGCGCTGGGCCTGGCCGATGCCAAACAGCGCACCGCTGCCGGCATCACGCCGGCCTTCAGCCCGCGTTACTATATGGGCGCGGCGCTGGCGATGTATCTCGCCTGGGTGGCCTTCACCACGCTGGGCGCTTTGCTCGGTCCGATGCTCGGCGACGTCGGGGCCTATGGTTTCGACATGGCGTTCCCGGCTGTCTTCCTGGTGCTGATGCGCGGCATGTGGACGGGGATCGCGGCGGCGCGGCCCTGGCTGGTCAGCCTGGTCGTGGCAGCACTGGTCTATCTCTTCGTTCCCGGTGCCTGGTATGTCGCCGCGGGCGCCATGTCGGGGCTGGTCGCGGCCTGGCTGATGGCGGGTGATGCATGATCGACGCAACGACCTTTTTCACCATCGTGCTGATGGCCGGCGTCACTTATCTGACGCGCATCGGCGGCTATGTCGTGCTGCGCAACCGCATGCTCGGCGCCCGTGCCACGGCTGTGATGGAAGCTGCGCCCGGTTGCGTGCTGATCTCTGTCATCGCACCGGCCTTCGTGTCGAAGTCCCCGGCGGATATTCTGGCGCTGGCTGTTACTCTGGTAGCCGCCACGCGGCTTTCCATGCTGCCGACTGTGCTGATCGGAATCAGCGCCGCTAGTCTGCTAAGATACCTCATTGGCTAGAAACGAAAAAGGCAGGCGCGCACGCCTGCCTTTCGATGCGGACAAATTTCGGCTCTTTACGCGGCAGCCGCGACACCTTGGCTGGCGGCCACCACGGCATCGACCTTGGCGGTCGCCTTGGCGAGCGCTGCGGTCACCGCGTCAGGACCCATGCCGACGCCTTCGATGCGGATGACATCGACATCGGTCATGCCGAGGAAGCCGAGCACGCCGCGCAGGTAGGGAATGGCGTGATCGAACTGCACGGCCGCACCTTCGGAGTAGATGCCGCCCGAAGCCAGCACGATATAGACCTTCTTGCCGGTGACGAGACCCTTGGGGCCGTTCTCGCCATAGGCAAAGCTCTTGCCGGAACGAGAGATGTGATCGACCCAGGACTTCAGTGTCGAGGAGATGTTGAAGTTGATGAAGCCTGTGGCCAGGATCACTGTGTCGGCGGCAAACAGCTCGTCGAGCACCACATCGGAGACGCCGACGACTTCAGCCTGGCGCGCAGTGCGGGCTTCCGCCGGCACGTAGATGCCGCTGGCGTAGTCGGCGTCGATATGGGGGAGCGGATTGGCGACGAGGTCGCGCACGACGAGCGTGTTCGACGGATCGGCGGCGACGAGCTTTTCAGCGAATTCGGTAGCGATGCGGGTCGAATGCGAGGCGGCGCCCCGCGGGCTTGAGGTGACAAGAAGAATGGACATTTTGGGCTCTCCAGCGGTTGGAATGATTTGTCCCACCAGATATGGGGCTTTCGATCCATTCAATAAACTGGTATATTTTCTATACGATCCATCTATAAGTTCGATATAGCGATGCAGCCCAACCCGACGCTCGATCAACTTCAGATCTTTGTGACAGTCGCCGAAGCCGGCAGCTTCTCGGCCGCCGGCCGCAAGCTCAACCGGGCACAGTCCGTGATCAGCTACGGCATCGCCAATCTCGAGGCGCAACTGGGACTGAAACTGTTCGAGCGCGAGGGCACGCGCGAGCCGCAATTGACCGAGATCGGCCGGGCGATGCTGGAGGATGCGCGGCGCATGATCGGCGTGCTGCAGCGCATCCGCTCGCGCGTCGACGGCCACCATCAGGGGCTCGAGGCCGAAGTCGCGCTGTCGGTCGATGCGGCGCTGCCGTCGCCGGTGCTGGTGCGGGTGCTGAAGGCATTCGAGGTGCAGTTTCCGACCGTGATGCTGCGCCTGCATATCGGCACGCTCGGCCTGATCCCCGATCATGTCGTCAGCGGGCAGGCCGACCTTGGCATTGGCGGCCTGCTGGGCGATGTCGATGTGCATCTCGCGCGCATCGGCTTCATGTCGATCGTGCTGGCCGCCGCGCCCAGCCATCCGCTGGCCCTGCTGCCGAAGCCGGTGGCGATCGAGGATGCGCGCGAACACACGCAGCTTGTCGTCACCGACCAGTCGGAGCGTACCAAGGGGCGCGACTTCGGCGTCTTCGCCTACCGTACCTGGCGGCTGACGGATGTGCGCACCAAGCATATGCTGATGCGCGAGGGGCTGGGCTGGGGCGGGCTGCCGCGCTGGCTGATAGCAGACGACCTGGCGAGTGGCCGGCTGGTCGAAATCGACCTCGAATCCTTCAGGGAGGTGAGTTCGCCGCTGTTTGCCATGCACCGCAACGATCGCAGCCCGAAGCCAGCGGCCGCCTGGCTGATCGACCAGTTCAAGCGCCAGCTCGGCTGCTTCAACGAGTTCGAACCGGGCGAGGTGCCTGAGGAAGAGACAGGCCATCGATCAGCGCCATGAGCACGGCGCGGTAGTCCTGAGCTGACGCACCGGCCTCGATGGCCAGGGCGGCACGGTCGAAGGCGGAGCCGAGCAGGGCGGTCAGCGCGTCGGCCGGCAATCTCGTCATCGTTTGCGCCCGCATCGCCGCGACCAGCCCTTCGCGCAGCGAGCGGTTGCCATGGCGGTTGTCGATCGCGTCCATGGCGGCGCGGCCAAGCACGGCCGGGCCGTCGAGCAGCAGCAGGCGCGTGCGGCCTGGCGCGCGCATGGCGGCGAGATAGGCGTCGGAACCGGCAATCAGTGCGTCGCGGGCGTTGAGTGATGGCGCCGAGGCGCGCTCGATCTCCTCGGCGACCGCTGCCGCCTCCTGGTCGACCACGGCGGCAAACAGCGCCTGCTTGTCGGCGAAGTGATGATAGAGCGCGCCGCGCGTCACGCCGGCGGCGGCGACGATCTCCGGCGTGCCGGTCTCGGCATAGGATTTTTCCGTAAACAGCTTTCGCGCCGCGGCAATCAGGTCGGCGCGCGTCGCCTCGGTACGGTCACGGTTGGAACGGCGCGCGGAATCGCGTTGCATACATGCAGCCTGTATGTTAATTCAATTTACATGCAGACTGTATGTTAATTGACCGGAGAAGGAAAGATGAAGACGACGAGCTATTACCCGGTGCTGATGACCGGCGACGTCGCCGGCACGACGGCGTTCTATGTCGAGCATTTTGGCTTCCAGCCGCTGTTTGAAAGCGACTGGTATGTGCATCTGCAATCGGTGGACAACAAACGCGTCAATCTCGGCATCGTCCAGGGCGACCACGAGACCATCCCGAAGGAGGGGCGGGGCCGCACATCGGGCCTGCTGATCAATTTCGAGGTTCGCGACCCGGACGCGGTCTATGAGCGGATCCTTGCCGCCGGCCTGCCGATCCTCCAATCCTTGCGCGACGAGCCCTTCGGCCAGCGCCATTTCATCACCAAAGACCCCAATGGCGTGCTGATCGACGTCATCAAGCAGATTCCGCCGAGCGAGGCGTTTCTGGCGCAGTACGCGGAGGGGGCTGCGGAACGGTGACCGTCCTCAGCCCGCCCTTGCCACCGGCGTCACCGTCACCTGGCTGACGCCGGTGCGGCGCACCACGGTGCATTGTGTCTCGCGGCCGATGCGCTCGGCGTCGAGCACGCGCACCAGGTCGTCGACGCCGGTGACCGGGCGGCCGTCTATTGCGGCGATGATGTCGCCCTCCTTCAAGCCGGCCTTGGCTGCCGGGCCGTCCTTCTCGACGCTGCGCAGGCGAACCGCCGTGCTGGTCGAGACTTGCGACAACAGGGCAGCGCGTCGCGGCAGATTGACGGTGTCGGCCGAGACGCCGATGAAGGCGCGGCGCACGCGGCCGAAGCGGATGATCTCCGAAATGACGAAATTGGCGGTGTTGGAGGCAACCGCGAAGGCGATGCCTTGCGCGCCATGGATCATGGCGGTGTTGACGCCGATGACCTCGCCGGCCGACGACACCAGCGGTCCGCCGGAATTGCCGGGATTGAGCGCTGCGTCGGTCTGGATGACGTCGTCGATCAGCCGGCCGGTCGAGGCGCGCATCGAGCGGCCGAGCGCGGAGACGACGCCGGAGGTGACGGTCCATTCGAAACCGAGCGGGTTGCCGATTGCAATGGCGATCTGGCCGCGCCGCAGCCGCTTGGAATCGCCCAGCGGTGCGATGTCGGCAAAGCTGCCGTCGGCGCGCACCAGCGCGATGTCGGTGTCGGGATCGCGGCCAAGCACGCGGCCTTCGCGGGAGGCACCGTCCGGCATCGACACGCGCACCGTCCTGGCGTCGCCGACGACGTGGAAATTGGTGACGACCAGCCCGTCCGGTGCAATGACGAAGCCGGAGCCATGGCCGCCCTGACCGCCAACGCGCTCAATGCGGCAGACGGCCGGACCGATGCGGTCGACGGCGTCGGCAACCGTCGTCGAATAGGCGTCGAGCAGCGTATCATCGGTTTGGAATTTGGCGACGGCGAGGGCCATGGGAGGGCTCCGTGTGTTCAGGCTTGATCGTGACTATATGTGCGGAGCGGCTGGAACCGCAGCGACCTGACCAGATGGCCAGTCAAACCGGCAACTAGCCGTCAGGCGAGTACCCGCGGACGCGCTGTCGAGCGATATCTGGGGCATGGATGAACCCAGGAGACCATTATGAGCGATTTCAATCTGAGCGCGTTTTCGCAAGCCGTCGCCGATCTCGCCGCCAAGGCCGCGCCGGCAACGGCTGGCTTCGCCACGCATCATCACCGCACGGCAAGCGCCTTCCACTGGCGTGACGGTTATTTCGTCACCGCTGAAGAGGCTGTCGAGGCCGGCGAGGAGATCGAACTGGTGTTGGCCTCGGGGGAAACGGTGAAGGCCGAGCTGGTTGGCCGCGACCCTTCTACCGGTGTTGCCCTGCTGAAGCCGGCGGAGGCCGTCAGCGCCGCGCCGTTGGCCAAGGCCGATGCGGTGCGGCCGGGCAACATCGCCATTGCCATCGGCAGCAGTGACGGTTCCGCTTTGGCTGTTTCAGGCTCGGTGGGCGAAGTCGGCGCGGCCTGGCGCTCGATGCGCGGCGGCACCATCGACCGGCGCATCAATCTTGCCGTCGGCGCCGGCGGCCGTTTCGAGGGCGGCCCGGTTCTCGACGCCAAGGGTGCGCTGATCGGCATGCTGTTGTTCGGACCGCGCCACCGGGCGCTGGTCATGCCTTACGAGACGATCGAGCGGGCGGTCGCGACCTTGCGCGAAAAGGGCCATGTCGCGCGCGGCTATCTCGGCGCCGGCCTGCATCCGGTACGCGACCGCGACGCGCACGGCGCGATGGTGATGAGTCTCGATGACGATGGTCCCGCGAAGGCCGCCGGTCTCTCTCTTGGCGATATCATCGTGGCGTGGAACGGTGAGGCGGTGCACGGCCCGCGGGACCTGATCCGCAGGCTCGGACCCGACAGTGCCGGCGCTTCGGTGACGCTCGGTGTCGTGCGCGGCGGCGAACAGCGCGATGTCGCGCTGACAATCGGCGAAAAGCCGCTGAGCTGAGAGGATCCATGGACACGCTCACCGGCGACCGGATCATGCATGACGGTGCCGTCTCGCGGCGGCTGGTGGTGCTGATTGCGCTTGGCGATGCGTCACGCGCCGAGCGCCTGGCGGCATCGCTGGCCGCGAGCGATGACCTGCTGCCGGTCGTGGCTGGCGGTGGAAGAGCCGACGTCGCCATCGTTGACGACAGCATTGGTGATGGCGTGCCGGCCCTCATTCCACGGGTGCTGCTGACCGGACGCGCTGGCGGCGAGTGGCCCGCCGGTGAGGTGCTGGCCGTGATGTCCGCTGGCGCGGACGATTTGTTGATCGCCGCGGCGGCGCGGCTGGCCGCGGCCGGCTATCGCGTCTCGGGCGAGCGCGGAAGCGGACGCCATGAGGATTTCCGTGCCGGCGATGGCGAGCCGTTCGAGGAGGAAGCCTCCGACGAGCATGCCGCCCGGCCTTCGCTGTCGCCGCGTGAGGCGGAAGTGTTGGCGCTGCTGGCCGAGGGCGCTCCAAACAAGGTGATCGCGCGGCGGCTCAACATTTCGGTGCACACCGCGAAGTTTCATGTCGCCGCAATCCTGATCAAGCTCGGTGCCGCCAACCGCACCGATGCGATTGCCATTGCGATGCGCCAAGGGCTGGTGCTGGTCTGATCCCGATCACACCGCCGCCTCGATATCGGTGAGGTGGAAATCATCACCCTTGAACAGGAGCGGCATGGCCTCGAGCCGCGCCGTGGCGTAGGCGATGCAGTCACCGAAGTTCAGCGCCGCCGGGTGCCGACCCTTGCCGTAGCGCAGGAAGGCTTGGCGGGCGACAGCTGCATGATCGGCGGTGAAGGCGACGGTCTCGATCGAGGCGGTGTGTAGGAAGCTGTCGAGGCGATCCAGGATTTCATCTTGCTTGCCGCCGGCAAGAACCATCGTCGTTTCAAGAAAAGTTGGCGCGGCCAGCAGGCGTCTCTTGGCCTGCGTGATCGCCAGCACGAAACGTTCGTGACCTGGCTCGGCGCGCAGAATGGCGACCAGGGCCGAGGAATCGATGATCATTTCGTCGGGATTCCGAACTCGTCGTATCCAAGGATTTCGTCGTCGGTCATCGCATTTTCGCGTTTGGGGATTTTTCCGGCGCTGTCGGAGATCGCCATCAACCGCTGAAACAGGTCGCTGGCTTCGTCGCGCGGCACCAGCCGCTCGCGTGCAACCTCGCGCTCGAGACTTTGGCGGATGGCCTCCGTCACCGAGACGCGCCGGCGGCGGGCAAGTTCGCGCGCCAGTTGCTCGACTTCCAGATTCTTGATCGATAGCGCCATTCTATATCATACCTATCCATATAGAATATATACCTAGGCGGTCGATAAATCCAGTAGGTTTGTAGTGCTGGCCAACGACAGCCTCCGCAACGTCACCGTGGCCTCCCGCAGCAAGCTCTTGATGTCCGAGGCCGTCACAGGCAAGGATCGCGCAGCGAGACAATGCAGGCGGAGGGAAAATGTCGCTCAAGGGAAAGACGCTGTTCATCTCCGGCGGGTCGCGCGGCATCGGGCTGGCGATCGCGCTGCGCGCCGCGCGTGACGGCGCCAATGTGACGATCGCGGCCAAGACCGCCGAACCGCATCCGAAGCTGCCGGGCACGATCTATACGGCGGCTGAAGAGATCGAACAGGCCGGCGGCAATGCGCTGCCTGTGCTGTGCGACATCCGTGAGGAGGCACAGGTGGCCGAGGCGGTCGCCAGGACCGTGGAGAAATTCGGCGGTATCGACATCTGCGTCAACAATGCCAGCGCCATCCAACTCACCGGCACGCTCGAGACCGACATGAAGCGCTATGATCTGATGCATCAGATCAACACGCGCGGTACCTTCCTGGTCTCGAAAATGTGCATTCCTCACCTGAAGTTGGCGCAAAATGCTCACATCCTGAATCTGGCGCCGCCGCTCGACATGAAGGCCAAGTGGTTCAGGAACCACGTCGCCTACACGATGGCCAAGTTCGGCATGTCGATGTGCACGCTGGGCATGAGCGCCGAGTTCGCCAAGGACGGTATCTCGGTCAATTCGCTGTGGCCGATCTCGACCATAGACACGGCGGCGGTGCGCAATCTGCTGGGCGGCGCGACGGTTGCGGCGATGAGCCGTTCGCCGGACATCATGGCCGATGCGGCGCATGCCATCTTCATGCGGCCAGCGCGCGAGACAACAGGCAATTTCTACATCGACGAGGAGGTGCTGCGCGCCGAAGGCATCAGCGATTTTTCGGTGTATGCGCCTGATGCGACCGGGCTGCTGGCCGGCGATTTTTTTGTCCCCGACGAGGTGTTCGCCCGCACGGACAGCAAGATCAGGAATATTTACTAGAACTCTTTGTTTTGACGCGACGCGGGCGTTGAGCCAAGCCCTTCGCCACCCGCAGAGTCATGGCAAAGCCTTGCTCGAACAAGGCGGTAGGGCATCGTTCCTGCCGGACTGATTCAACTTCCGGCCGGCGCAGGTCACGCCTCATCCTTCTTGCCTTTGCTCAGGCCCATCAGCCGGTCGATATAGGCGAGCATGAGGGCCGAGACGACGAAGGCGAGGTGGATGATGGTCAGCCACATCAACTGGTCGGTCGTGTAGGTCGACGAGTTCAAAAACACCTGCAAAAGGTGGATGGACGAGATGGCGACGATGGTCGAGGCAACCTTGACCTTCAGCGAACCGACATCGATGGTGCCCAGCCAGTGCACGCCACCCTCCTGGTCGTCGAAGCGGCTGACGAAGTTCTCGTAGCCCGAGATGATGACCATCACCACCAGCGAGGCAACCAGCGCGGCATCGATCAGGCCGAGCATCTTGAGGATAGTGTCGGTGTCACCGAGCGTGAACGCCAGGGTAATGAACTCATAAAGCTTCTTGCCGAAGGACAGCGCATAGACGGCCAATGCAAGGGCCAGGCCTATATAGAAAACGACGAGCAGCCAGCGCGACGCGAGGATGATCGATTCGATGGCGAGTTCGAGACGCTTCATAGGATGATTCCGGCTGGTTATCTCTCGGACAATGGCCGTATTCGGCCAGGTCGCCACCGTTTGCAACACAAAAAACCCCGCCAAATGAACTGACCCCATAAAGTTGGACGGTTCATTGAGTTGGTAGGTTTAAGGGCTGGTTCCTGTATTGCACAGGGGCCAGCCCTTTCAGTTTCAGTTTGATG
>NZ_JAMYVQ010000044.1:0-42565 GCF_040324155.1 Mesorhizobium sp. M0011
GCCAGCATCGAAGGTTTCTTCACGCCTGACTTGGCTTCACGCCGCTTCCGCCAAACACTTGGCACACGTCCCGCGAAACTCGATCACCGCCTTCTTGGCGGCGAAGCCTGTCGAGCGCACCCATTCGTCCAAGCTGTGGCCGACATCGTGGTCGGACATTTCGGTCACCTGCCCACATGTGTCGCATATCGCGAAGGCGGTCATCGAATGGCTGTGGTCGTGCGGCTCGGCGCAGGCGACGAAAGAATTGATGCTTTCGAGCCGGTGCACGAAACCTGACTTCACCAGCGTGTCGAGCGCTCGATAGACCTGCAGAGGCGCGCGAAAACCGCGCTCGCGCAGTTGGTCGAGCAAGGTATAGGCACTGAGCGGTCCGCTGGCGGTCTCGAGTTTCTCGAGCACGCACAGCTGGTTCTTCGTCAGCACATCCCTTGCCGCCATGATCCTGTTTCCAACTCGCCTTCCGTCGCTTGCGCCGCGCACAAACTATCCATGTACCCATCCAGATAGCGACGAACAGGCATTTTTGCTACTGTTTCCAGCATTCTGCCCGCAAGGCGGTCGAGAACATCGATCGGAGCGGGGCAACAGGCAGGTTGCTCTGCGATGTAACGTTCAAAATACTGACAATATCTTCAGCGAGGATTGCCGCGCTTGGAATTTCGGTCGGGCTTGGGGAAGCAATCATGATCAAATTGACGCGGCGGACGCTGCTGGTCGGCACGTCCGCTTTGACCATGGCCGGCATGGTGTCGTTCCGGACCATGGCCGCATCGCGCACCTATCATGCGCTGCTGGTCGCCTGCACCGAATATCCCAACCTTCCGCAGAGGAATTGGCTGGTCGGGCCGAAGAACGATGCAGCCCTCGTCCGCGACTATCTCCTGAAGAATGTGCCCGACCCGGTGCGGTTCGCGCCGGAGAACGTCACGCTGCTCGCCAAGGATGTCCCCGGCGCCAGTGGCCTGCCGACCCATGCGGCCATCAAGGCCGCATTGGCCGACCTTGCCGCCAAGGTTCAGCGCGACGATTTCGTCTATCTGCATCTGTCCGGTCACGGCGCCCAGCAGCCGCAGATGGTCAAGGGCGACGAAACCGACGGGCTCGACGAGATCTTCCTGCCCGTGGATATCGGAAAATGGATCAACCGCGATGCCGGCGTGCCCAATGCGCTGATCGACAACGAGATCGGCGCGGCACTCGACGCCATCCGCGACAAGGGTGCTTTCGTCTGGGTTGTCTTCGACTGCTGCCATTCCGGCACCGCGACACGCGCCGTTGAGGTCGATGACGAGTTGGAGCGCAAGGTCGAGTTCGCCGACCTGGTCGGCGGCAACGAGGCCGAGCGGGCTGCCGCGATCAAGGCCTATGACGAGGTGATTTCGGTCGCCGGCTCGCGCGGCGTCGACGACAATGGCACGCGCAAGCCCGCCTTCACCCTGACGCCGACCGGTGGCGAACCGATCACCAAGGGCAAACTGGTCGCCTTCTATGCCGCGCAGACGGTGGAGACGACACCGGAAATGCCGCTGCCCAAGGGCATCGCGGATGCGCTGCGGTTCGGCCTGTTCACCTTCACCATCCTGTCGAAACTGGCCGAGAATCCCAACGTCACCTATCGCCAGCTCGGCCAGGCCGTGCTGCAGCAATATTCGGCCGACAGCCGCACCCGGCCGACACCGCTGTTCGAGGGCGAACTGGATGCGCGGGTGTTCGGCACCGACAAGACAGACGCGGTCATGCAGTGGCCTGTCGTCATCAAGGACGGCGAAGCGACAATCGGCGCCGGCCTGCTGCACCGCCTCACCCCCGGCAGCAAGCTCGCCATCCTGCCGTCGGCGCTGTCGCCGCTGTCCGACGCTGTCGGATTTTTGGAAGTGCAGTCGGCAAAAAACCTGGAAAGCCGCGTCAAGCCGGTCGAGTTCGACAAGAAACCGGCGCTCAAAGTCGTCGACATTCCCGCCAACGCCTATGCGCGGGCGGCGGAGATCGCCGTCGACTACAAGCTCGTCTTGGCGCGGCCGGCCGCGGCCAAGGGACTTGAGAAGGAAACCGCTCTGGTCAATGCGGTTCTCGACGAACTGGCCATAGCCAGGGAGACCGGCTTCAACATCGAGCTGGTCGAGCCCGGCAAGAGCGCCGACCTCCGCCTCGCGGTGATGCGCGAGAATGCCGTTCCCGGCGCCGCCAAGGATGCGACCGATAAGCCGGCGCTGTGGTTCCTGCCGGCGTCGGGCGACGTGAGCCTGAAGGACGGCGGCAAACCGCCGCTGATCATCATTCACGACCGCCAGAAGCTGATCGATGCAACGGCCAGGAACCTGCGCACCATCTTCCGCGCCACCGGGCTTTCGCGGCTGGCGGCGGCCTCGGACTACAGGCCCGAGGACGTCGACGTCCAGTTCCAGGTCAAACGTCGCGACAAGGATGGCCTCGAACCGCTGCAGGCTTCGGTTGTGCCGCGCGTCTCGCCGGGCGACGAAGTGCATGTGCTGGCCAAGAACGGCTCGGATCTGCTGGTCGACATCAACGTGCTCTATGTCGGCAGCGACTATTCGATCACCCATATCGTTGCCGAACGCCTCGCCCCGCAAGCCATACTCGAAGAGGGGCTGCTGGCTTTCACCGACACCAGCTTCGGCATGGAACGGATGATCGCGGTTTTGACCGAGGCGCCGCCGGAGAGCGAGAAGCAGGATCTGAGCTTCCTGGCACAGGACGGCGTCGCCTCGGCGACACGCGGAATGGGCTCTGCCAGCTTCTCCGACATGCTGACCGATCTCGGCATGGCGCCGGCAACCCGCTCGGTGATGCGGCTTGCCGACAAGAGCGGCCCGAAAGGCGCGGTGATGATCTTCCCGATGGAGACGGTACCGCGCGCCTGAGCGGATGCCGGCGCGCAGGGCTCTGCGGCGGCTCTTGCGCGATCGGCGCGATATGAGAACATTCCCGGCCGCTGACGCATGACGGCGGATGAAACGGATAGGATCGATTGTGAAGAATTCTGTGTTTTCCTGGCGTGGAACGCTAGCCGGCCTTGCCGGCGGCCTGTTGCTGATCGCCAACGCTTCGGCGGACGAGGCCTGCGGCCTGTGCGTCAAGCAGATCGTCACCAATTCGGAACTGGCGACGTGTTTTCTCGATCAATACGACCAGTTCGCCAAAAGCGGCAGCGACGCGGTTGTCGTCGATCTCAGCAACTGCGCCTCGCGTGGCGTCGTCGAAGCCTTGCCGTCCCCGAACAAGGGGGCGGCGGAGCCTGACGTACAGTTCATGATTTCGCGCCTGCAGTTGCAATGCCTGAAAAAGAAGCTGGAGACGCCGGGCATTGTGCTTGATCCCTCCGCCACCATTGAACTGGACAGCTGCGGATGAAGAAGCCGACGGGCAACACCAGGCAGACAGCAATGACCGCACCCGCGAAAGCGCAGGCCGGCAAACCGGCCCTGCAGGAAACCACCGAGGGTTTCCCGTGGCCAAGCAGCCACGAGATCAAGAAGGAGAGCAACCCCTTCACAGACCGCGATTGGCGGATGCTGGTCTATGCCTGGTCGGGCATGGCCGTGCGTCTCGCCATCATCTTCACCTTGATGTTCTCGGTCTACCAGTTCCTGGCCAACCAAGAGCAGAAGCGTGTCGAGCAGACCATGTCGCTTGTCGAACTTTGGGAGAACAAGGACTACCAGCAGGCGCAGCGCGCGCTGAAAGATCGTCTGACGGCGCTCAACGCCAAATATGACAATCTGCTCAGCGCCAACCCCTCGCCGACCGAGGAGCAGGTGTTCCGGCAACGCATCGGCATCGAGGCGATGACCGCCTCCGGCGGCGACATGCCGCTCGCCGATTTCAGCGAGAATTTCGATCGCATCGTCTATTTCCTCAACCGGCTGTCCTTCTGCATCGACGGCGATTTGTGTTCGCGCAAAGTGACCGATGCCTATTTCCGTGACTATGCCGTCTCTTTCTGGAGCTATTTTGCCGGCTACATAGATAAGCAGCGCAAGGCGGGTTCTCCCACTTTCGCTTCGGCAATCGAGAACTATGTGCGTAGCGGGCCGCCCGCGCCCGAAGCCAAATAGCGGCACGAAAAAAGGCGGCGGGATTGCGCCGCCGCCCTTGTCTCCACCGCCAATGCGCAGCGATTACTTATACAGGCTGTTGATCCACTGGACGTTGGCGGCGTTCAGACGCACGGCGGTGTTCGCGTCAGGGCTCTCCGCCACGTTGACACCGGTGATGATGCGCTGCTTGGCCTTGTTGTCGTAGGCATAGACCGAGCTGCCGCTCGACCCCGGGAACGTATCGCAGTCATACTGGAAATATTCCGGGGCGATATTCTCGGCATGCACTTCGCAGTTTGCCTTCCACATCGTACCCATCGGCTTGTCGCCGGGATAGCCGACGAGGTTGGCGGTGAAGTCGCCGAGATCGTCATAATTGGCATAGCCCAGCCAGCCGAGGTTGGTGCCGACATCCTGCTTCAGCGTGACGATGCCGAGATCCCACAGCAGCACCGAACCATAATAGCCCTGGTAGTTGTCGATGAAGCCTTGCAGCACATAGGCGCTTTCAAAGGAGAAGGCGCCGAACGGTGCGTCGTCGGCTGTGCTGCCGTTGAGACCCGGCACGAACAGATAGTCCGAGAGCCAGTCCTTGTCCTCATGGCTGTAGAGGCAGTGCGCCGCGGTGAGCACCGTGCGCGGGCCGATCAGCGTTGCCGAACAACTGCCGAAGCTGCCCGTCTTCGGCGACTTGGCTTCGAGATAGCCTATTGCCGAGAACGGATAGGTCTTGGTGTTCTTGACCTGCTCGCGATCATCAGTGCCGAAAACCTGGCGGCCGGCTTCGCCTTCGCCAAAATCCGGATCCTCGGTCTTGCGCTCAGCCCCGTCTTTTCCATTGGCCGGCGCATTCAGTTCCTTGATGATCAGGTCCCGCAGCGCTTCGCTCGGCTCGATCTTGATCTCCTTGCCATCGGCGGACCGTCCGACGATGCCATAGGATTTGACAGCCGTCGCCTCGTCAGCAAGCGGCGCGGCGCGGCTGTCTTCGTCAGTCAGCTTCGGTGGTGCGATTGGCTTTGCCCGCCCGGGCTTGTAGTCGCCTGAAGTCACGTCCCGCATGCTTTCGCCATTGCCGGCACTGGCGGAGCCAGGATCGGCGGCGAAAACCGGGGCCGCCCACATTGCGGTGGAAAGCAATGCGGACGCAATAAGTGCGTTTGTCAGTTTTGTCATGGTGAGACTCTCCCAAAAGTCAGCAAGGACTGGATCAAAATACAGAAATATTGTCGAGATCGTGGTGAAGCCGAAAAATGAGTTTGGTTACCGACGTCTGAACCTGATCATTACCCCATGCGGTCTGTCGAAGGCCCCCGCCAAAGACACCCGCGCGGATATATTGCCTAAATTAATACAACATTGGAATGACAAATCGCTTCCACGTAGCCCATGGGGGGCTATAGGGTTTTGAGTGGGTTCCGCACGGGAACGCGATCCGCGAAGCAACGCCTGCTTGCCGGCGACTGGTTCGTTGATCATGCGCCGGGGCTGGCTCGTTCGGGAACGTGTCTCAGGAGGATTTCAGGTGCACATCATCCATCGGTTCAGGCCGATCGCCGCCGCGTCTTTGCTCGGCATCGCCGCAGCCCTTGCGGCCGCCAACACTGCCGAAGCGGACGAAGGCGCCGCCCGACCGGAGGCAGCGGTCTCGCCAATGAAGCGCGTGACGGAAGCCAGGGCGAAGGCCGCGGCGGAGAACCCCGACGGCGCCGACCGCGTCTATGGCGGCAACCAGGCCGAAAAGGGGGCCTATCCGTTCCAGGTCGCGCTGCTCACCACCGACAGGCTGGACGAGAACCCGGCCTCGCAGGCCAATGCACAGTTCTGCGGCGGCAGCCTGATCGCGCCTGAATGGGTGCTGACGGCGGCACACTGCCTCA
Organism: Mesorhizobium sp. M0011; assembly: GCF_040324155.1. NCBI lineage: Bacteria > Pseudomonadati > Pseudomonadota > Alphaproteobacteria > Hyphomicrobiales > Phyllobacteriaceae > Mesorhizobium > Mesorhizobium sp. M0011. The sequence goes on from NZ_JAMYVQ010000044.1 coordinate 5,942, forward strand.
ACGACAAGGGCCAGCCTATTTCGCCGGAGAGCGTCACCGTGCTGACCGGCGCCACCGATCTCAGCGAGGGCAAGCGCCACAAGGTCGTGGAGGTCATCGTCAACGAAGGCTACAGCGAGCAGACGCTGGACAACGACATCGGCCTGCTCCGGCTTGCCGAACCGGCCGACGCTCCGACCATCAAGGTCGCCCATGAGGCAACGCCCGACACCGGCAAGACGACCGTCACCGGCTGGGGCAAGATGCAGGACGGCACCTTTCCGACCACGCTGATGGTCGCCGATCTCGACCTGCAGCCCAACCAGGCCTGCAACAGCGGCATCAAGGCCATCTATGCGCGTGATCTGAAGGCAGCGCTCGGTGATCTGTCCCGCCGTATGCGCTATTCGGAAAAAGGCATCGACGCGGCGGCCAATGCGATCGCCGCCGACATGACCGACCCGCTGACCGGCAACATGATCTGCGCCGGCACCACCAGCGGCGTGCGCGATGCCTGCAACGGCGACAGTGGCGGCCCGCTGTTCATGACCGGTGCCGAAGGCCCGGTCCAAATCGGCGTCGTCAGCTGGGGCGAAGGCCCGGCGGACGGCAGTGCGGCCTGCGGCCACAAGGACGCCTACGGCATCTACACGCGGCTGGCCAACTACACCGGCTGGATCGAGGCGAAGATGAAGACCTCGGCTCCGGCACCGGCAAAGCCCAAGGCGGGACTGGGCACCGCCCAGAAACCAGCCACGCCCTGAAGCAGGGCTATTCGCTTTCAAGCAAAACGGCGGGAGATGTTCCCGCCGCTTTTTGTTTGCCGGCTTATCGAGAGGACTTATTTTCGCGGCGGACCTTTGCGCTCGGCCGAAGCTGCCCACAGATTGATATCGGACTCCCGGGCATAGGTATCGATCTCGGCGAGTTCGGCATCGCTGAAGTCGAGCACCTTGAGCGCGCCGACGCAGTCCTCGACCTGCTCCGGCCGGCTGGCACCGATCAGCGCCGAGGTCACCCTCCCCTTGCGCAGCACCCAGGCCAGCGCCATCTGCGCCAGCGTCTGTCCGCGCTTGCTGGCGATGGCGTCGAGCGCTTTTATGTTGGCGATGGTCTTGTCGTTGATGAAGGCTGTCTTCAGCGACTTGCCCTGGGAGGCGCGGCTGCCGTCCGGAATGCCGCCGAGATACTTGTTGGTCAGCATGCCTTGCGCCAGCGGCGAGAACACGATGGAGCCGACACCGAGCCCTTCGAGCGTGTCGAGCAGGCCGTCTTCCTCCACCCAGCGGTTCAGCATCGAATAGCTCGGCTGGTGGATGACGCAAGGCGTGCCAAGCTGCTTCAAGATATCGGCGGCCTCGCGCGTGCGCTGCGAATTGTAGGACGAGATGCCGGCATAGAGCGCCTTGCCCGAGCGCACGGCATGGTCGAGCGCACCCATCGTTTCTTCCAGCGGCGTGTCGGGATCGAAACGATGCGAATAGAAGATATCGACATAGTCGAGCCCCATGCGCTTCAGGCTCTGGTCGAGGCTGGCCAGAATGTATTTGCGCCCGCCCCATTCGCCGTAGGGACCGGCCCACATTTCGTAGCCGGCCTTCGTCGAGATGATCAGTTCGTCGCGGTAGGCGGCGAAGTCGGTGCGCAGGATTTCGCCGAAAGCGGCCTCGGCAGAACCGGGCGGCGGACCGTAATTGTTGGCGAGGTCGAAATGCGTGATGCCGAGGTCGAAGGCCTTGCGCGCGATCGCCTGCTTGGTCCTGTGCGGCGTGTCGTTGCCGAAATTATGCCACAACCCCAGCGAGATTGCCGGCAGCTTCAGGCCGGAGCGGCCACAGCGGTTGTAGATCATCTTTCCATAGCGGTTTTCGGCAGGCGTGTAGGGCATCGGAAAATCCTCAAATGGAAACGGCCGGTCGGCTGCATCGCGACAGCGCGGCGAGTCGGCTCTGTCCCTCACCCTTACCCCCTCCCCGTCGGAACGGGGAGAGGTTTGAGGTGCACGGACTACTTCTTCTTCGCCAAAAGCTCCTTGGCTTCCTTGACGCCAAGTGCCGCCGGCCGTTCGCAGGTGGTCTGCATGGCGACGAACTTGCCGGTTTCGCCGGAGCGCAACAGGCCGGTCATCACGTCGACGGCGTGCAGCGCCAGCTCCATCGAACAGCGGTGCGGCCGGCCTTCCGCGATCGCCACCGCCATGTCGGCGAGGCCCGATGTGCGGTAGTTGGCCATCATGCCTTGCGAATGCATCTCGTTGGGCACGCCGAACGGATGCGGCCAGTTCGGCAGCTTCTTGACCGGCTTGGCCGCGTCGGTGAAGCGAACGTCACCACCGAAGAAGTTCGGGTCCGGCACGAACACCGTACCCGCCTCGCCATAGAGTTCCATCGGCGCGTGGCCGTGGGCCCAGACGTCCCAGCTGGTGATGAGCGTTATAACGGCACCGTTCTCGAACTCCAGCAGCCCATGGATGGTCGTCGGCGTGTTGACCGGTATCTTTTCACCCGCGCGCGGCTTTGAACTGATCGTCCGCTCCTTGGCCGGCGTCGTCGCGAAGGCCGCGACCTGTTTCACCGGTCCGATCAGCTGGATCAGATTGGTGATGTAGTAAGGCCCGATATCGAGCACGGGACCGGCGCCCGGCTGGAAGAAGAAATCCGGATTGGGGTGCCAATGCTCCATGCCGTGGCCCATGACATGACAGGTACCACTCGTGACCTTGCCAAGCTTGCCGGTGTCGATCAGGTTGCGCACCAGCTGGTGCGCGCCGCCGAGGAAAGTGTCTGGCGCCGAGCCGATCCGAAGACCCTTTTTCTGCGCCCGCTTCTTAAGGTCGAGCCCTTCCTTGACCGACAGCACGAACGGTTTTTCCGAATAAACGTGCTTGCCGGCGTCGAGTATCTGCTTCGACACCTCATAATGCACCGCCGGGATGGTCAGGTTGACGATGATGTCGATGTCGTCGGCCCTGAGCAGGTCTTCGACGGTCTCGGCGCGCAGCTTGAACTCCTTCGCCCGAGCCCTGGCCGCCTCCATGTTGATGTCGGCGCAGGCACGCATCTCGATGCCGCGAAACAGCGGCGCCAGCGAAAAATACGCTTTCGAGATGTTGCCGCAGCCGATGACGCCGATGCCAAGTTTCTTTGCCATGCTGATTGCTCCTAATAGGTTTTGGCGGCTGCGATGGAGCGGCGGGCGAAACGCTCGATGTCGTTGGGGTTGTCCTGTTCCATGACGTAGTATTGGGCAGCACTCTTGGCACGCAGCACCCTGATCAGACCGGCCCAGTCGATGGTGCCATGGCCGACATCCGACCAGCCATCCTCATCCAGCCCCTCGCCGGGCTTGGCCATGTCCTTGACGTGGACGGCACTGATGCGCTTGCCGTGTTTCTCGATCCACGGCAACGGATCATCGCCGCCGCGCACCACCCAGGCAACGTCCATCTCCCAGCTGACATCGGGCGCGGATGACAGGATGTGGTCCTGCGGCACCGATCCGTCGGCAAGTTTCTTGAACTCGAAATCATGGTTGTGCCAGGCAAAGCCGTAGCCAGCCTTTTTCGCGGCGTCGCCGACCTTTGCCAGACGCTCACCAAAGCCGCTCCAGCCGGCGGCGTCGGATGGCCGCTGGTCGGGCATCAGGAAAGGGCAGATGAGCAGCGTGATACCGAGTGCGTCGGCGGTTCTGCGCACGCCGTCGAAATCGTTCTCGAGAGCGTCGATCGAGAAATGCCCAGTCGGCATGGCAAGCCCGTTCTTGTCGAGCTCGGCACGGAATGCCTCGGGATCATCATAGACGCCGCCAAAACCTTCGACCTGAGCGTAGCCGAGCTTGCCGAGCGTGGCGAGCACACCGTCCCAGGGTTGGAAATTGCGGGCGCTGTAAAGTTGGAATGACCAATTCATCGTCTCTGTCCGTTTCACTTGGGGATTGTCGTTGGAAGGTTGGTTCTCGGAAGCTAGATGCGTGTGCCGGTTGCGGTGTCGAAAAGCGAGGCGCGCATCGGATCGAAGCCAAGCGTCACCGCCTCGTCGTTCTTGGGCGTGCGTTCCGAGGTCACCCGGACGCTGAAATTCTGCTGGGCAAGCTTCAGCCAGACCAGCGTGTCGGAGCCCATGGGCTCGACCACCTCGACATTGGCGGCTATCGAGAACGGCCAGCCGGTGCCACTGTTCAGACTGACATGCTCGGGCCTGATACCGAATGTGACGGGGCCGGGAGCCGGAGGCTTGGCAAAGTCGTAAGTGCCGAGCGGGATCTTGATATCCTCGGCCGCGAACCGCCAGCCGCCGTCCGCGTCTTCCAGACGGCCATCGACGAAGTTCATTGCGGGCGAGCCGAGGAAGCCGGCGACGAAGCGGTTGACCGGACGGTTGTAGATGGTCTGCGGCGCATCGAGCTGCTGGATGACGCCGCCCTTCATCACCGCGATACGGTCGGCCAGCGTCATCGCCTCGATCTGGTCGTGGGTGACGTAGATCATGGTGTTCTGCAGCTTGCGATGCAGCAGCTTGATCTCGACGCGCAGTTCGGCGCGCAGCTTGGCATCGAGATTGGACAGCGGCTCGTCGAACAGGAACACGTCGACATCGCGCACCAGCGCCCGTCCGATGGCGACGCGCTGGCGCTGGCCGCCGGAAAGTGCGGCCGGCTTACGCTGCAGCAGCGGCTCGATCTGCAGGATTTCAGCCGCCCGCGCGATCCGCTTGGCGATCTCTTCTCTTGGCGTGCCGGCGACACGCAGCCCGAAGGACAGGTTCTTCTCCACCGTCATTTGCGGATAGAGCGCATAGGACTGGAACACCATGCCGATGCCGCGGTCCTTGGGCTCTTCCCAGGTGACGTTCTTGCCCTTGATGAAGATGCGGCCTTCGGAGACATCGAGCAGGCCGGCAATGCAGTTGAGCAAGGTCGACTTGCCGCAGCCGGACGGCCCGAGCAGCACGATGAACTCGCCATCGGCGACATCGAGATTGAGCGTCTCCAGGACGGTCACCGCGCCGAAATTCAGCGACAGGTCCTGGATCGAAACGCTGGTATCGTTGGCTGCCGTCATCGCCATCACCCCTTCACCGCGCCGGCGGCGATGCCGCGTACGAAAAGCTTGCCGGAAATGAAGTAGACGATCAGCGGCACAAGCCCGGTCAGGATGGTTGCGGCCATGTTGACGTTGTACTCCTTCACGCCTTGCACCGAATTGACGATGTTGTTGAGCTGCACCGTCATCGGATAGGTGTCGGGGCGGGTGTAGACGACGCCGAACAGGAAGTCGTTCCAGATGCCGGTCACCTGCAGGATGATGGCGACGACGAAGATCGGCAGCGACATCGGCAGCATGATGCGCAGGAAGATGCCCCAGAAGCCGGCGCCGTCGACGCGTGCCGCCCGGAACAGCTCTTCCGGCATCGATGCGAAATAATTGCGGAACAGCAGCGTCAGGATCGGCATGCCGAAAATGGAATGGACGATCACCAGCCCGCTGAGGCTGCCGTAGAGGCCGATTTCGCGCAGGATGATGACGATCGGATAGATCATCACCTGGTAGGGAATGAAGGCGCCGACGATCAGGATGATGAAGAACGTGTCGGCGCCCTTGAAGCGCCAATTGGCCAGTGCATAACCATTCACCGAGGCGATGGCGATCGACAGCAGCACCGACGGCACGGTGATCCGCACCGAATTCCAGAAACCGCGCGAGAGCCCGTCGCAGTTAAGGCCGGTGCAGGCCGTTGACCACGCCTTGACCCACGGCTCGAAGGTGATCTCGAGCGGCGGTGAGAAGATGTTGCCGAGCCGGATCTCCGGCATGCCCTTGAGTGAGGTGACGACCATGACATAGAGCGGCAAGAGGTAGTAGACCGCCATGACGAACAATGTGCCGTAGAGGAAGACGTTGCGGCGCGAAATCACGCGGCGCGGCTTTGGACCGTAGGGCCCGGCGATGTCCTGGCGCGCGCCGGCGGCAGTGCTTGCTTGAGCGGTGATGTCTGCAATGCTCATTTGCGTCGCCCGAACTCGAGATAGGCCCAAGGCACGATGACGGTCACCACCGAGAGCAGCATCATGGTCGAGGCGGCAAAACCCTGGCCGAGGTTCTGGGCGAAGAACATATAGTCGTAGACGTATTTGGCCGGCACTTCGGATGCGATGCCCGGGCCGCCGCTGGTCTGGGCCACGACCAGGTCATAGACCTTGACGATGCCGGAAGCGATGATGACGAGCGTGGTGATGAAGACCGGCCGCATCATCGGGATGACGATGAACAGATAGGTCTTCCACATCGGGATCCCATCCACGCGCGCCGCCTTCCAGATGTCTTCGTCGATACCGCGCAGGCCGGCCAGCATCAGGCACATGATGAGCCCGGTGCCTTGCCACAGCGCAGCGATCGATATGCCGTAGATGACGATGCTGGAATTGTAGAGCGGGTCGAAGCTGAAGCTCGTCCAGCCCAAGTCCCGCACGACATGCTGGATGCCGAAATCCGGATTGAGCAACCACTGCCAGACCAGGCCGGTGACGATGAAGGAGAGCGCGAAAGGATAGAGGAAGATCGTGCGGAACGTGTCCTCGAAGCGGATCTTCTGATCGAGCAGCGCGGCAAGCAGAAAACCGATGACCAGCGAGAACACCAGGGAGATCGCGCCGTAGATCAACAGGTTCTCGATCGAGATCAGCCAGCGCGGCGCCGCCCACAGGCGGTAATACTGGTCGAGCCCGACGAAATTCAGGCGCGGCAGGAGCTTCGAATTGGTGAAGGAATAGAGCACCGTCCAAACGGTGCCGCCGACGAAAACCACCATGGCGGTGAGGATCATCGGGATCGAGGCGACCTTCGCATTGAGGTTGCGGAACAGAAGGTTGGGGCGTTCGCTCTTGCTCATCTCGTCAGCCGGCTGGGTAAGGGCGGTGCATTCCCGGCCCTGCATTCGCAAGGCCGGGAATGAGGCGGGTTGCCTCCAGCGTCAGTCCGCCGAAGCGATGAGGTCGGCGAAGCGCTTCTGCGCGTCTTCGATGGTCAGTTCCGGCTTGGCGAAGAATTCGGCGAAAAGGTCTTCCTTCTGTTTCTGGGTGTCCTGTGAAAGCAGTTGGTCCGTCCACGGCATGACGGCGCCCTTGGCAAGAATGGCGAGGCCCTTCTTCATGCAGTCGTTGGCCGCATTGAGATCGACGTCGCCGCGCACCGGCAGGGATCCCTTCTTTAGATTGAAGGCAACCTGCGTCTTGGGATCGAGCAGCGTCTCGGCCAGCACCTCCTGCGCCTTGCTCTTGTCGGCATCCTTGAGCAGCGGGAAATAGAAGGCGTCACCGCCCGTGGCTATGACCTCGTTCAGCCCAAGGCCCGGCAGGCAGGTATAATCCTTGCCGGCGGTCTTGCCGGCAACCTGGAACTCGCCCTGCGCCCAGTCGCCCATGATCTGGCCAGCGGCCTTGCCGGTGATGACCAGGTTGGTCGCCTGGTTCCAGTCCTGCACATTGGTGTTCTTCGCCATCTTGCGGGCATCGTCCGCGGCCTTGAAGACCTTGGCGACTTCGGGCCCGGCGGCGAACTTGGCATCCTTGTCCTTGTAGACCTTGAGGAATGTGTCCGTACCGCCCACAGCCGCAAGCAGGACGTCGAAGGCACCGGAGGATTGCCAGGCCTGACCGCCGACGGCGAGCGGGATGATGCCGGCCTTTTCCAGCGCCGGCGCTGCCGCCACGAATTCATTCCAGTCCTTCGGCAACGGCACGCCGGCCTTCGCGAAGGCTTCGTTGGACAGCCACAGCCACTGCCAGGAATGGATGTTGACGGGCACGCAGTAGATCTTGCCGTCGATGGTGCAGCCGTCGAGCAGGCTCTTCGGCCGGACGACATCAGTCCACTTGCCCTTGGTGGCGACGTCGGTGAGGTCGCGCATCAGGCCGGCCTGCACCAGTTCCTCCGCCTGCCGGCCATGGTTGAACTGCGTGGCGCCCATCGGATCGCCACCGGTGATGCGGCTGATCATGATTGGCCGCGCCGTGCCGCCGGAGCCGGCAATGGCGCCATCCACCCAGTGGTTGCCGGTTGCATCGAATGCCTTGGCAAGTTCCGCAACCGCCGCCGCCTCGCCGCCCGACGTCCACCAATGGGTGACTTCCAGGTCCGTCGCGGCCGCCTGGCCGGCAAACTGCAACGCGGCCGTCGCTGCCAGCGCAGCGGTCAAAAGTTTGTATCGCATTTCGGCTCCTCCCAGAATCTGAAACGTTACAGATTTTCGATACGGCAATTGCGCGGGCTGTGCAACCCATCAACGAAGCGCCCTCGATATTTTTTCGGACCGCGAACAAATTCGCATGAATGATCGCGCTTCCCATGCACTGCAGCATGGTTTGCTGCGGCGCAAACACCGAAATGCCGCCTGATACGGACAAAAGGCGGCGGCAGAGGCGATTTCTCCTGGAATCCCAATGCGTTTCGCAAAAGAACCATCCACCTCGTGGCGATGGACATGTAACTCGATATGGCAATCTGTAACGTTTCAGTATATTGAGCTTTGCCGGGGCTGGAACGCATATCGTACCGCTATGGCGGCGATTGCCGACATGGCTCGCGGCTGCTATGCGCCTGACGGGCGGGACGAATGGACAGACAGCGTACGGACAAGAACGGGGAGACCTCGGCACAGGGACGGCCGACGTTGAAGACGCTTGCCTTCATGACCGGGCTCGGCGTCACCACTGTGTCACGCGCCTTGAAGGATGCCCCGGAAATCGGCGCCGAAACCAGGCGTCGCGTCCAGCTCGTCGCCAAGCAGATCGGCTACCGGCCGAACCGCGCCGGCGTGCGTCTGCGCACCGGCAGGACCAATGTCATCAGCCTCGTGCTCAACACCGACCGCGAGATCATGAGCTTCGTCTCGGACATCATCTACGGCGTTTCGGAAGTGCTCGCCGAAACGCCCTATCACCTGATCGTCACGCCCTATTCCCGCTCGCAGGATCCGATGGAGCCGATCCGCTATCTCGTCGAGACCGGCTCGGCCGACGGAGTCATCATTTCGCGCACCCAACCGAACGATCCGCGCGCCCGCTACATGCTCGAGCACGGCATGCCCTTTGCCACGCATGGGCGCACCGACATGGGCCTCGTCCATCCCTACCATGACTTCGACAACCATGTTTTCGCGATGGAAGCCGTGCGCCGCCTGGCGAGCATGGGCAGGCACAAGCTGGCGCTTCTGTCGCCGCCGCCCGGGCTGACCTATTATGGCCACACGCTGAACGGCTTTGCCGATGCGCTAAGCGAGGTCGGAGCCAGCGAAATTCCGTTCAACACCGTTTCCATCGATCACACGATCGAGCAGATCAGGACCAGAACCGCGCAGGTGATGCGCCGCGAGAACAGGCCGGACGGCTTCGTCAGCAGCGCTGCCGCCGCGACACTGGCGATCGTCGCCGGCATCGAGGATGCCGGCCTCAAGCTTGGCCGCGACGTCGATGTCGTGTCCAAGCAGTCGTCGGACCTGTTGCACCTGTTCCGGCCGGAATTGCTCGTCGTCAACGAGAACTTCCGCCTGGCCGGCTCCGATCTCGCCCGCTCCGTGCTCGGCTGGATCGGCGGCGCCGCACCCGGCTCGTTGCAGCGCCTGGTCGCCACCAGCGAGGTTCGGGCGTTCAGCCCGCCGGTTTCCGTTTAGGCCCTTGGGCTAACCAGCCGCACCGCTTCCCCACGGCCCATGGAACGCGCCTTTGTCGTCGATACGCTCGAAGCCGTGCGCGCCGAAAAAGTCGCGCTGCGCCTGGATCAGGTTCGACGTGCCGCGGCCCTGGCGGTAGCTGTCGAAATAGGCAAGTGCGGAAGACAGCGCCGGAACCGGCGAGCCGGCCTCCGAAGCCCTCGCCACGATGCGCCGCAGCGACGGATGCGCTTCCTGCATCAGCGCAATGAAGGCCGGGGCCATCAGCAGGTTGGTCGAGGCGCCGCCCTTGCTGAAGGCCTCCGCCATGGTGTCGAGCATCTGCGAGCGGATGATGCAGCCGGCGCGCCAGATCCTGGCGATGGTCGGCATTGGCAGGTTCCAGTTGAATTCCTTGGAGGCGCCGCTCATCACCGCAAAACCTTGGGCGTAGGCGGCGATCTTGCCGGCGAACAGCGCCAGTTCCAGATCTTTCAGCAAGGCGTCCTTGTCACCGGAAATCTTCGTCACGCCGATGTTGCCATAGGCCTTTTCCGCCGCCAGCCGCTCGTCCTTGATCGACGATAGAACGCGCGCCGCCACCGCCGCCTCGATCGCGGTGGCCGGGATGCCGAGCTGCTGCGCCTCGATGACAGACCATTTGCCGGTGCCCTTCTGGCCGGCGCGATCAAGGATGATGTCGACCACCGGCTTGCCGGTCTTCGGATCGTCTGATGCCAGCACCTTGGCGGTGATCTCGATCAGGTAGGAATTGAGCCGGCCCTTGTTCCAGTTGGCGAACACCGTGCCGATCTCCTTCGGGTCCATGCCCAGGCCGTCGCGCAGGATGCCGTAGATCTCCGCGATCATCTGCATGTCGGCATATTCGATGCCGTTATGGATGGTCTTGACGAAATGTCCGGCGCCGTCGGTGCCGAGCCATGCCGCGCAGGGTTCGTCCTTGAACTTGGCGGAGATCGCCGTCAGCACCTTCTCGACGCGTTTCCATGAGTCCTCCGTGCCGCCGACCATGATCGACGGTCCGTGGCGCGCACCCTCCTCGCCGCCGGACACGCCCATGCCGATGAAGGTGAGACCCGAGCCGGAAAGCTCGGAGAAGCGCCGCATCGTGTCGCGGAAATTGGCGTTGCCGGCGTCGATGACGATGTCGTTGGCCGACAGCACGCCGCGCAGAGCCGCGATCTGTTCGTCGACCGGCTTGCCGGCCAGCACCATGATGATGATCGGGCGCGGCGGCCGGATCGCGGCGGCAAGCTCTTCCAGGCTGTAGCAGGGCACGACCATGTCCCTGAGCGCGCCGGCATTCTCGATGAAAGCGTCCGTGCGCGCCCTGGTGCGGTTGAAGACGGCGATGCGATGCCCGTGCTCGGCGATGTTGAGCGCCAGGTTGGAGCCCATCGTGCCAAGGCCGATCAGGCCGATTTCGGCTTTTTCCATCGTTTTTTTCCTGCCTTCGGATTTTGTTGAGATCGCGTTTTGCCGCGATGATTGACGGGCCTTTCGGGCTGCGTCAACCGCCCCGCCGAATTGTGTTGATGCCGCGGCGTGTGAGATTCAGGTCAGGCCGAGTCGAGAATGGTGGTTTCCGAGAACCGGAGCGGAGCGTACTTAAAGTACGTGAGCACCGGAAGCGCAGGAAGCCGCCGTTCGCAGGCCGGCATCACCTGAATATCACTCGGCGCGGATGTCGACGGGCGCCTCGATCTTCACCATCTCGAAGTCCGAGACCAGTATGTCGATGCGCACCGTCCACCGGCCGGCCACCGGGATGACGAGGTTGTCGACACGCCAACTGCCGTCGCCGGGCTTGGCCGCCGCGCGCTTCAAGGGCTCGATGCCCGAATCGGGTTTCGACAGCACAAGCGTCACCTCCTTGGCGTCGAGCGGGCCGAAATCGCCGCTCATGATGATCATCGAGGCGACGACCGGTCCGGCATGGCCCGGCGTGATGCTGAGATCGGCCATCGCTTTCAGCGCGTGGATATGGACCGACACCGGTTGCGCTGCCGCAATCGCGAGGGCTCGTGGCGGCGGCGTGAAGCGCCAGCCCGCGGCAACGCCGAAAATCGCCAACACGATCAACATCTCGACGCCGATCGAGCGGACCAGCCTGCGTTGAACTTCCGTCGATCCCGCCTCGGCCGATGCCGTGAGTTTCCAGCGGTTGACGGCGGCGAGCGTGAACAGAAAGACCAACAGCCCGAGTTTGATCAGCAGCAGCCTTCCATAGGCGGTGTCGACCAATGCCGCGGGTGTTTGCACCTGGATGACGGCAAGCACGATGCCGGCAGAGGCAAGCACGGCCACCACCGGCAGGATCGCCCAAGAAAACCGCCGCAGGAATGGCGTGGCCCCCGCCGATTGCCCCTTCAGCGCCAGCCCGAGTGGGACCAATGCGCCGGCCCACAACGCGATGCCTACGCCGTGCAGGAACACCATCGGCCGCGTCAGCCATTGCGGTTCGGCGGCACTGGCATGGCCGCTGGCGGCAAGGGCAACCCCCACCCCGGCCAGACCTGCCAGCGCAAGTGGTTTGGCGGTGGCGCGGGGGCCGGCCAGCGACAGCAGGCCAAGCCCCAGCGCAATCAGCGCGACCAGCACCGTCCAGCCGAAACTGGTGCCGAGTCCGGTCCGCCAGATAACCGCCTGTGCCAGATGGGAGAGCGGTGCCCCGAGCGCATCAAGCCCCTGCAAGCCGAGCGACAAGGGCGCCGCGACAAGTCCGCCCAGGATTGCGGCTGCAACGAAGCGCTGTCCGGCGCGGCCACCTTGGGACAGCCAGGCGAGGGCGAAAGCGCCGCCGACGCCGAGAAAAAGGCCGAGGTAGAGAAAAACCTTGCCGAGCCAGATCGCCGACCGCAACGGCCAGTCGACGGCTTCGGACACGGCGGGCGGCTCGCTGGGCGCGCCGATGGAAAACAGCAGCGATCCGCCGACGGGATGACCGTCTGCGGAGATGACGCGCCAGCTCAAGACATGCGTACCGGATTTGAGCGGTTGCGGATTGTCGATCTCGAGCGTCTGGTCGCTGAGCCGGAATGACGTCAGAGCAACCGGCGTGCCGTCGGGCTTCACCAAGGTCAGCACCAGCGGCGAGACCGGCTCACTGAAGGTCAGCGAGAACTGTGCCGGCCCCTGTTCCAGCACCGCGCCGTCGGCCGGATCGGTCTTGATCAGCGCGGCATGGGCAAAGGCCTGATCTGACACGGCAAGGCTGGCAAGAAACACGATCACGGCCAACAGGCCGGCGGCAAGCCGGCCGGCAGGTTTGCAGGCCATGGAAGCCGTTTGCAGGAGGGGGGTCGTGCTCATGTCACCGCCACGAAAAAGAGCGGCGCGCTCGAATGAGCGCGCCGCCTTGGAGATCATTTCTTCGGCAACAGCTTGATGCCGGGTGCCGGGTTTTCCAGCGCGTCCTCATCCTGGCCGGCTGCCGGGATTTCGATCCAGCGGTCGGCGGCCCCATCGCATTCCTGCACAACCGGGAAGTAAAGCTTCTGGCCGACAGGGAGATCCGCCGTCAGCGTCGCGCGGAAGACGAACTCGTCGTAGAATTCATCTGGCAGGCTGCCGCCGCTCCAGTCGACCTCCTTGACCCCGTCGGCAACCGCCTGACCATAGAGCTGGTAGGATTTGTCGTACTTGCCCTTCTTGGTCTGCAGCGTCCAGCCAGGCTTCGGCATCGGCTTCACCGCGATCACCCCTTCCGGAATCTGCACGCGCACGGCGATCGTCGCCTTGCCCTCGCAACCATGCGGCACGCGCAAAACGGCCTTGTAGGTCGACCCAACGGCCGCTTCCTGCGTTTCGAACGTGATATGCGCGAAGGCGGCACTGGTTCCGAGCACGAGAAGTACTGCGGCCGACAAAAGATACTTGTTCATGATGGTCCCTCAAATTTCAAACTGGCCGGGTCAATTGGCGTGATCGTCCATGGCGCCACCGCCCATGCCTTCGACAGCGAAATCGACGCTGACGGCGCCGGCCTTTTCGAAGGTCAGGACGGCTGAGAACTTTTCACCCTGTTTGGGTTGTCGCTTCAGGCCGATGAACATCAAATGATAGCCGCCAGGCGCAAGGGCTACCTTGCCGCCGGCCGGAATTTCCAGGCCACCGGCAACCGGACGCATGGTCATGACGCCGTCCTTGACGCCCATCTCATGCAGCTCGGCCTTTTCAGAGACATCGGAGGAAATCGACACCAGCCGGTCCGGCGCACTGCCGTTGTTGGTGATGGTGAAATAGCCGCCGGCGACCTTGGCGCCGGCCGGCGTGGCGCGCGACCAGGGGTGGCCGATCTCGAGATCGCCAACCTTGAACTCATGCGCGAGGACGGACTGGGCGCCTGTGAACAGCAGCGCAAGAGCCAGCACGGCAATGCCGACACGCTCTTCGATGCCGCGTAGAATGCCGCCGGGCATAAGACGCGCGGCGTCAGGGAAAAAATGGGACATGGTTGCTCCATGAAGTGAAGGTCGCGCCGTTGCCGGTCGCGAGCAGTTTGATCTTTGGATGGGTACGCCCACGAAAGGTTCCGCCGGGCAAACAGGCTCAGGCCGTCAGCGGCGGCGCACGCGGGTTCGACGGCGAGCGCTCACGCGCAAAGTCGAGATGGATGACCGCCGGAAAAACAAAGGCGACCGTTTTGAAGGAAAGGCTGCCCAGCGCCAGGCCAGCACCGGGCGGCGGCGCAAAGGCCGCCGAAACCATGCTGCAGCCGAGCACGCAGCATGCCGGATGATGGGACGGCGGCTGGTTGTCTCCGGGAAGCTGGGTTGCGCCCTCATGGGTGCAGATGACGTTGCCGAAGGCGTCGAGCTGCGATGCATTGGGACTGGTGCCGAAGGCGAATGCTCCGAGCGTCGACTGGAGCAACAGCAGATAGGCCGCGACCAGCGCGACCGGCATGCTCCACCGTCTCCTCGATACGCCCAAAGCCCTGCCTCTTAGCAGCAATGAAGCATATCTAGCACGGCGCCGGCGGGTGGAAAATCGCCAAATCGCCGCGGCGCCAACGCGGCAGGCTCAATGCATGTCGCCCAAAAGTATAGCGGTTTTGGGACAACGACATGCATGAACAAGACACTGAACCGCGATGCGGTTCAGGATTTTTGCAGCGACCGGCTCTCCGGGATCGAGGTCAGCAATGTCTGGCGCGCCGACTTCAGGTGCTTGCGGCAAGCGGCGTCGACCTTGCCGAGATCGCGTGATTTCAGCGCCTCTATGTAGACCAGATGCTCACCGATCGCGACTTCGTTGCGCTCGCGTTCCTGCGCCTTGTTCCACTGGTAATGGTAGTGGAAGATCATGGCGATGACATCGTAGAAGTCGACGATGAAGCGGTTGCGCGACGCCCGGTGGATGAGCCGGTGGAAGCGCTCGTCGAGCTCGGAGAATTCGGTGAAGCGGGCGGCTATGTCGTTTGCCAACTGGCGATGCTCGTCTTCCAGGCGGTCGAGATCGGTCCAGACCGCGCTGTCCTGCGGTAAAACGGCAAAGGCAGCCGCCGAGCGCAGTTCGAACATTTCGCGGATTTCGGTCAGCTCCAGCGCGAAGGCACGCGTAAACCCCTTCAGCACCCAGTGACTGTTGCGGCGCTTCTCGATCAGGCCGAAGCGGGAGAAGCGGATCAGGAACTCGCGCACGCTGGTGGTGCCGACGCCGATCTCACGCGCCAGTTCGAGTTCGTTGATCTGCATGCCGGCTTCGGCGCCGCCGGCGAGCAGCCGACGCATGAACGACCGTTCGATGATCTCGGCCAGCGTGTCGGTCTCTTCCTCGGGGAAGAAATCATCGGGACGCGTCTCGCGCAGCACCGTCTTGGCGCGCTTGTTCCAGGCGATCAGCCCAGTCTCTTCCATGCGCGCGAGAATGGTGCGCACCGTGGTCCGGCTGACGCCAAGCAAGGTGCCCAGTTCCGGCTCCGAAGGCAGGCTGCGCGTTTCGTCGAGTAGCCGCAGGCAGCGGTTGTAGGCATCCTTGTAGACGTTGTTGCTCTTCGACATCCCTGATCCGTTGCACCCGTCGCTTGCCGCGGCCGGTTTGAAGCGCGATATGACGTTCGCATGGCCCTGAAAAGCGAATTCGCTTTCCGGAACACCCAAGGCATGCGGAACTCCCCAGTGAAAAAACAATTGACGCAAAACTGTTTTTTCACGATAAAAGACAATATCTCTAAACAGACGCGTGTCAATCCGTCCGCGCAACCCAGGATCACCCAGGAAACCGCCCGTGAACGCCTCCAACTGCATTCTTCTATCCCCCGCCGACAATGTCGCCGTCGCCAACGGCCGCATCGAGATCGGCACCGCGCTGCCGGGCGGTGCCGTCGCCAGTGTGTTGATCGAGCCCGGCCACAAGGTGGCGATCAAGCCGATCGCCGCCGGCGAGGCCGTGGTGAAATACGCCCAGGCGATCGGTCGCGCGACACAGGACATCGCGCCGGGCGAGCACGTGCATTCGCACAATCTGGTGTTCGAATCCGGCCGCTTGCCGGTCGTGCCGCCGAGCGAGGCCGAGCACGCGACGGAGGCCGACCGCACCCGCACCTTCATGGGCTATCGCCGCGCCGATGGCCGCGCCGGCACGCGCAACTTCATCGGCATCGTCGCCAGCGTCAATTGCTCGGCCACCGTCTGCCATTCCATCGCCGACACCGCCAACCGCACGCTTTTGCCGAAATATCCCGGCATCGACGGCTTCGTGCCGATCGTGCACGGCCAGGGCTGCGGCATGAGCGGCACCGGCGACGGCATGATGGTGCTGCACCGTACACTCGCCGGCTACGCCCGCCACCCGAATTTCGGCGGCGTGCTGATGGTCGGTCTCGGCTGCGAGGTCAACCAGCTCACCCTCTACGGCCAAAAGGGCGTCGCTGCCGGCAAGCGCCATTTCAACATCCAGGACGCCGGCGGATCGCGCAAATCGGTGGAAAAGGCGATGGGCGTGCTGGCCGAGATCGCCGAGGAAGTCGGCCAGCTGAAGCGTGAGCCGATCCCGGTCAGCGAGATCGTCGTCGGCCTGCAATGCGGCGGCTCCGACGGCATGTCGGGCATTACAGCCAATCCGGCACTGGGCGCGGCTGTCGATATCCTGGCTGGTGTCGGCGGCATCGGCATCCTCTCCGAGACGACGGAGATCTATGGCGCCGAACATCTGCTTGCTTACCGCGCGGCAACGCCGGAGATCGCGCAGAAGCTCGACGGCTTCGTGAAATGGTGGGAGGACCATGTCGCCAAGCACGGCGCCTCGATCGACAACAATCCCTCGCCCGGCAACAAGCGCGGCGGCCTCACCACCATCCTGGAGAAGTCGCTCGGCGCGGTCGCCAAGGGCGGCCAGACGCCGCTCAACGGCGTCTTCGGCTACGCCGAAAAAGTCACTGGCAGCGGCTTGGTGTTCATGGACACGCCCGGCTACGACCCGGTTTCGGCGACCGGCCAGGTGGCGGGCGGCGCCAACGTCATCGTCTTCACCACCGGCCGTGGCTCCTGCTTCGGCTGCCGTCCGACGCCGTCGATCAAGGTCGCCACCAACTCGACCATGTACCACCAGATGGAGGAGGACATGGACGTCAATTGCGGCGTCATCGCCTCGGGTGAAAAGACCATCGCCGGCATGGGCCGCGAGATCTTCGAACTGATCGTCGAAACGGCTTCCGGCCGCAAGACCAAGAGCGAGGACTTCGGCTACGGCGACAACGAGTTCGTGCCCTGGCATCTGGGCGCCACACTTTAGATTTTACTGATATAAAGTAGACTGCGCGCCGGCCAGTTGGCTGGCCACGGGGAGGTTGTGCATGGAAAGACGCCGCATCGGCCAGACAGCGCTGGAAGTCACCGAGGTCAGCTTTGGCGGCGCTGCACTTGGCGGCCTTTACCGCGCCTGTTCGCGCGAAGCGGCGATGGAGACGCTGCAGGGCGCCTGGGATGCCGGCCTGCGCTATTTCGACACCGCACCCTTTTACGGTTTCGGACTGTCGGAGCGCCGCTTCGGCGACTTCCTGCGCTACAAGCCGCGCGATTCCTATGTGCTGTCGACCAAGGTCGGCCGGCTGTTCCGCCCGGTGTCGGAGGATCAGGTTCCCGATCACTCCTATGTCGATCCGCTGCCCTTCGCGCTCGACTACGACTATTCCTACGACGGCATCATGCGGTCGGTCGAGTTCAGCTATGCGCGGCTTGGCCTAAACAGGATAGACATCCTGTTTGTCCACGACATCGGCGCCTACACCCATGGTGTCGAGAAGACCAAGCTGCACTTTCGCGACCTGATGGACGGCGGCCTCAAGGCACTCGAAGAGCTGAAACGGTCCGGCGTCATTTCCGCCTATGGGCTTGGCGTCAACGAGGTGCAGATCTGTCTGGACGTGATGCGCGAGGCGCCGCTCGACTGCATCCTGCTCGCCAGCCGCTATTCCCTGCTCGACCGCAGTGCCGAAGCGGAGTTGCTGCCCCTATGCCGGGCGCGGCAGACCTCCTTGGTCATTGGCGGCGTGTTCAACTCCGGCATCCTGGCGACCGGGCCGGTGCAAGGCGCGCATTTCGACTACCGCCCTGCCAGCCATGACGTGCTCGACCGCGTCGGCGCAATGGAAAGGATCGCCGCCGAGGGTGGCTATCCGCTCGCCGCCGCCGCGTTCCAATTCCCCTTGCATGAACCTGCCGTTGCCACCGTGCTGACCGGCACCGCCAAGCTGGCGAACCTGACGCGCAACCTCCAACTGCTCGACATCGACGTGCCGGAGACGGAATACGCCAGATATCGTCCCCACACACTGGTGCAGGAGCCGGCGTGAAACTTCATATTCTTGCGGTCACACGAAGGAATGGATATTCCATATTGACGAAATGGTGGAATTAATATTCCATACATTCCCGGAACGGAACGGAAGCGTGACGGCGTCAATGGGGAGCAGCGCGGTGGATTTGCTTCTGCCAGACCTCGCAAGGACTGATCAAACACCGCTTGCATCGATCTGTTCGATGCATTATCAAAACACGGCAATTGTTTTTTATTGATAAAGTTCTGTTTGGGCCGCGCCTATCCGGACGGAGCTTCCGTATCGTTCACCGGGCGACTTAGGGAGGAAACCTCATGAAATTCGCGACCAGCATTCTCAACCGCCGCGCCGTCATGGCGCTGGCAGCAGCTTCGATGCTCGCCGGCGTCATGCATTCGGCGCCGGTTTCGGCGGCGGACGTCACCATTCCGATCATCGTCAAGGACACCACGTCCTTCTACTGGCAGATCGTTCTGGCCGGCGCCCGCAAGGCCGGCAAGGATCTCGGCGTCAATGTGCCGGAACTCGGTGCCCAGGCTGAAACCGACGTCAACGGCCAGGTCTCGATCCTCGAGAACGCCGTTGCCAGCAACCCGGCGGCCATCGTCATTGCGCCGACCGAGTTCAAGGCGCTTGGCAAGCCGATCGATGAAGCCGCTGCCAAGGTCAAGGTCATCGGCATCGACTCCGGCGCCGACTCCAAGGCTTTCACCTCGTTCCTGACCACCGACAACGTCCAGGGCGGCCGCGTCGCCGCCGACGGCCTCGCAGCCGCCATCGGCGCTGCCAACGGCGGCAAGATCGAGGGCGACGTCGCCCTGATCACCAACGCACCGGGCGCCGGCTCGCTCGAACAGCGCAAGCAGGGCTTCACCGAACAGCTGGCCGCCAAATATCCGGGCCTCAAGCTGGTCGCCGATAAATATGCCGACGGCCAGGCCACCACCGGCCTCAACATCGCCACCGACCTGATCACCGCCAACCCGAACCTCAAGGGCATCTTCGCTTCCAACCTGATCATGGCGCAGGGCGTCGGCCAGGCTGTCGCGGAAAACAGCCTTGGCGGCAAACTGGCGCTGGTCGGTTTCGACAGCGACGAGAAGCTGATCAAGTTCCTCAACGACGGCGTCATTTCCGCCCTCGTCGTCCAGGATCCGTACCGGATGGGCTATGACGGCATCAAGACCGCACTCGCCGCCTCCAAAGGCGAGAAGGTCGAAGCCAATGTCGACACCGGCGCCAATCTGGTGACCAAGGACAACATGAAAGACCCCAAGATCGACGCGCTGCTCAATCCGAAGCTCTGAGCCGTCGCATCCGCAATCGTCTCCGGGGCACCTCGCCCCGGAGACACAAGCTGCCGCACAAACGGCCTGGCAATCCGCACGCCTGAGCTAGGCTGTTTTCGAGGCATATCCTTGCCTCGCCGCGTGCCAATCGTGAGGCCAGCCTGGGAAGCCAATCCGGGAGGCCAATCTGGGAGGATTGTCATGATTTCGACGGCGCAGGAACTGCATCCCACACCCGTTCTGGAACCGGGGCGGACCATCCTCGAATTGCGCGGGCTGGAGAAGCGCTATCCCGGCACCCACGCGCTGAAGCCGGTCGACCTCGCCTTCAAGTCCGGTGAGATACACGCCATCGTCGGTGAGAACGGCGCCGGAAAATCCACGCTCATCAAGCTTCTGACCGGCGTCATGCCGCGCACCTCCGGAGAGATCGCCTGGGAGGGCCAACCGGCCGCCCTGGCCACGCCGCACGAGGCGATGGCGCTCGGCATCAATGCCGTGCACCAGGAAGTCGTGCTGTGCCGTCACCTGACGGTCGCCGCCAACATGTTCCTAGGCGAGGAGAATTCACGCTTCGGCATCCTGCAGCAGCGCGCCATGGTCAGGCAGGCGCAGACGATCATCGACGACCTCGGTTTCGACCTGCCGGCGCATGTCACGCTCGGCGACCTGACCATCGGCCAGCAGCAGTTGATAGCCGCCGCCCGCGCCACCGTGCGCGGCACCAAATTCCTGATCTTCGACGAGCCGACCGCCTACCTCACCCGCAAGGAGGCCGACCAGCTTTTCACCCTGATCCGTCGGCTGAAGGGCGAAGGCGTGACCATCATCTACATCAGCCACCGTATGGAGGAAGTGTTCGAGCTCGCCGACCGTGTTTCCGTGCTGCGCGACGGCACGCTGGTCGGCACCCGCAACATCGCCGAGACCAACGATGCCGAGCTGGTCAAGATGATGATCAACCGCTCGATCGAGCAGGTCTATCATAAGGAGCATTTCACGCCGGGCGCCGCCATCATCGAGGCGAGGAGCCTGTCCGGCAAGGGCTTCGAAAATGTCTCGATGACGGTCCGCGCCGGCGAAATCGTCGGACTCTATGGCCTGATCGGTGCCGGACGCAGCGAGTTCGTCACCACGCTTTACGGCCGCCACCGCAAATCCGCCGGCCAGATCCTCTGGGAAGGCAAGGAGGTGCAGGTCAATTCCGAGCATGACGCGATCAAGCTCGGCATGGCGCTGGCGCCGGAAAGCCGCCGCGACCAGGGCCTCTGCCTCAACCTGCCGGTCGGCTTCAACCTCAACCTGCCGATCTACAAGCGAATCTCGAACAATCTGCTGATTTCGAGCGCGCAGGAGAAGACGCAGGCCGATCGCCAGATCGCCGATCTGCGCATCAAGACACCGACGCGCGGCGCGCTGGCATCCAGCCTGTCGGGCGGCAACCAGCAGAAGATCGTCATCGGCAAATGGCTGGCGCACGGCGCCAAGCTGTTCATCTTCGACGAGCCGACGGTCGGCGTCGATGTCGGCACCAAGGCCGAGATCTACCGCCTGTTCGGCGCACTTTTGTCAAAGGGCGCCGGCATCATCCTGATCTCGTCCTATCTGCCGGAAGTCTATGAACTCGCCGACACGCTGCATGTGTTCCGGCGCGGCAAACTGGTGGCGACGCACGGTTTTCATGCCGCCAGCCACGAGGATATTCTCACTCAGGCGCTCGCCGAGAAACAAGAAAAGCTGGGAGGACAGATATGAGCACCGAGGCGATTGCCATCGAAAAACCGAAGCGCAACTATAATGTCCTGTTTGGGCTGACGCTTCTGGCGCTGCTGGTTCTGCTCTGGATCCTTCTCTCCGTGGCGACGACGAGCTTCGCCTCCGCCAACAACATGGCCAATCTCTTGCGCCAGGGCTCGATGATCGCCATCATGGCGGTCGGCCAGACCTTCGTCATCATCACCGGCGGCATCGACCTGTCGGTCGGCGCCGTGGTCGGTTTCGCCACCGTGGTCGTGGCCATGATGATCAATGCCGGCTTCCCCATCTGGCTCGCCATTCTGGTGACGCTGCTGGTCGGCGTCGCCATCGGCATGTTCCACGGCTTCGGCATCGTCAAGATGGGCCTGCCGCCCTTCATCATCACGCTGGCAACGCTGACCTCGCTGCGCGGCATCGGCCTTTTGATGACCAACGGCAATTCGATCAACATCAACAGCGACACCTTCACCGCCTTCTCGCGCAATTCCTTCATCGGCATCCCCAACCTGTTCTGGATGGTGATCCTGGTCGGCATTCCGGCCTATATTTTCCTGCACCACAGCCGCTGGGGCCGATACCTGTTTTCGGTCGGCTCCAACGCCGAGGCCTCGCGCCTGTCCGGCGTCAATGTCCAGCGCACCATCTACATGGCCTACACGCTCTCGGGCCTGTGCGCCGCCTTTGTCGGCGTGCTGCTGGCGGCCCGCATCGGCATCGGCAACCCGACGCAGGCCGAGGGCTGGGAGCTGCAGGCGATCGCGTCTTCGGTCATCGGCGGCACCTCGCTGTTCGGCGCCGTCGGCTCGGTGCATGGGCCGCTGCTCGGCGCCTTCATCCTGGCCACCATCAACAACGGCGCCAACCTGCTCAACGTCAACTCGTTCTGGCAGCGCATCATCACTGGCGCGCTGATCATCATCATCGTCTACTTCGACGGCCTGCGCCGCCGCGGCAAGTAGCGATCCCGCAATCAACCGCCGGCCCGCCACACCAACGGGCCGGCGATTTCATGACTGGATTAGCGCATGAAAGCCGTCCTCTGCCGTTCGCCCGGCGATCTTGTCCTTGAAGACCGGCCCGCACCAGAGGCACCGCCTCCCGGCTGGGCGCTGGTGGCGGTCAGCCATGTCGGCATCTGCGGCACCGACTACCACATTTTCGAGGGCAAGCACCCGTTCCTCGCCTATCCCCGCATCATGGGCCATGAGGTGTCGGGAACGATCGTCGAGGCCGGCGACGGCGTCGATCTTGCCGTTGGTGAGCCCGTGGTGATCAACCCCTATCTTTCCTGCGGCAAGTGCATCGCCTGCCGGCACGGCAAGCCCAATTGCTGCGTCAGGATCGAGGTCTTGGGCGTGCATCGAGACGGCGCCATGTGCGAACGGATTCTGGTGCCGGCACAAAATCTCTATCCCGCCAACGGCCTTTCGCTGGCCGACGCCGCCGCAGTCGAGTTCCTGGCCATCGGCGCGCATGCAGTGCGGCGCGCCCGCGCCGACCCCGGCGCCCGCACGCTGGTCATCGGCGCTGGCCCGATCGGGCTCGGCACCGCCATCTTCGCCCGCATCGCCGGGCTCGACGTGACGCTGCTCGACATGAGCAGTGAAAGGCTCGCCTTCGCCGCAAATGAGCTTGGTTTCCAGACCCTCGACGGGTCGCGCGGCGCGGTGCCCGATCTGGTCAAGGGAGCGACATCAGGCGAAGGCTTCGATGTCGTCTTCGACGCCACCGGCAACACCCAATCGGTGCAGTCGGCTTTCGCCCATGTCGCGCATGGCGGAACGCTGGTGCTGGTCTCCGTCGTCAAGGACGACATCAGCTTTTCCGATCCGGAATTCCACAAGCGCGAGATGACGCTGATCGGCAGCCGCAACGCGCTGCGCGCCGACTTCGATCACGTCGCCGCCTCGATCCGCAACGGCGCCGTGCCCCTGGCCAAGCTCGTCACACACCGCACCACACTCGCCGGCACGCCGCATGATCTGGCTCGTTGGGCACACGAGAAATCCGGCCTGATCAAGGCTGTGATCGAGGTCGGATAGAGGCGCCTGTTCGACACGAATTCGGAGATCGTTGAGCGCCCAACTTGGTAGAGCTGATGCTTTGGCGACTAGCCGCAACATCCATCGCTTCGTCATCCTATGGCGGAGCAAGGAGCGAAGCGACGCGGCGCAGACCATAGGATCCATGCCGTGACCTGAGAGCGTTGCTTCGGTGCAGAATTCTGCGCCGCTGCGCTCTTCGCCCGAGATCGCGGCATGGATCCTTGGGTCTCCGCGACGGAGCTGCGCTCCTGCTTCGCCCAAGGATGACGACGTTAGCTACAGCGCCGACAGCTTCAGCTCCACCCGTTCTGCCGGAAACCTGGACTCGGAAAACTGGATCGGCTGGCCGTCCGGCGTGACGTTGACAGCGACTGTAACCAGCACGATGGCGCCCGGTTGCAGGTCGAGGTCCGCAAGGTCCGCCGCATCGGCGTGGCGCGCCGATAGCACGGTCGATTGCCTGAGATAGTCGTCGATGCCGAAACGCGCCAGCGATGCGGTGATCGAGCCGGTTTGCGCCATCGCGGCATCGATGCCGGCAAAGCGCCGGGCCTCGAACCAGCCGGCAGCACGCGACACCGGCCGTCCGTCTGCTTCGCCGCGCGTTTCCAACCGGATCACATCGGCTCCCCTGGCAAGGCCAAGGCCCTCGGCAACGCGCTGGCTGGCCGGCTCGATCGACGAGGCGAGCAGGACGATGTGCCGTTCCGTCGTTTGCCCTTGCAGCCCTGTCGAAAAGCGTGTGCGCGCGCCGATCGGATAGGACAGCCGCTTGCGCGACAGTACGAAGGTGCCGCGCCCCTGCTCGGCCCGCAGCACGCCTTCCCTTACAAGGGCCGATATGGCGCTGCGCACCGTGTGACGGTTGACGCCATAGCGTTCTGCCAGCGCCACCTCCGGCGGCAACGCTGCATTCTCCGTGAAATCGCCGATGGCGATCGCATGCAGGATCTTGTCGGCGATCTGCCGCCACAGCGAAACGCCACTGCGCCGCTCGATGCTGTCCGCTGCCAGCCGCCCGACTATCATTGCCCCAACCTTCCAGCGCCCAGTCTTATATCGCTGTCATCCACCCGTCATGGACACGCGTTAGATAATAGGTATAATTTGTATAGTTGTCTATATCAATAGACAAATTGACAAAGAGGAATGCTGCTGATGCGAGGACAGGAAGCCCGCGACCAGGCCGAGCGCAAGGCCGCCATGGCGACACTGGCGCAATCCAGCGGCGATGACATCGTCCGGCTCTGGAATGAAGCCGGATTGCCTTCGGAAGCAGAACTGCTGCGCGGCCCCGAGACCGGGCTGGTCACCGTGCGCGGCCGCATCGGCGGCGGCGGCGCGCCC
This sequence comes from Mesorhizobium sp. M0011, assembly GCF_040324155.1. Lineage (NCBI taxonomy): Bacteria > Pseudomonadati > Pseudomonadota > Alphaproteobacteria > Hyphomicrobiales > Phyllobacteriaceae > Mesorhizobium > Mesorhizobium sp. M0011. The sequence goes on from NZ_JAMYVQ010000044.1 coordinate 30,807, forward strand.
TTCAACGTCGGCGAGGCGACCGTCACCCGCGCCACCGTCCGGCTGCCCTCCGGGCAGGTCGGACATTGCTATGCGCTTGGCCGCGACAAGCAGAAGGCGAAGCTGGCGGCCATCGCCGACGCGCTGTGGCAGGACCCTGCCCGCCGCAATGAAGTCGAGACCGGACTGATAGCGCCCCTGCGGTCGGCTCTGACCGCAGCGCATGAAAAACGCCGCGCCGAGACGGCGGCAACGAAGGTGGATTTCTTCACCATGGTTCGCGGAGAAGACTGATGGACATTGCAGCGCAATCGATAGAGGGCGGTTTCGCCGATCCGGTCTTCAATGCCCAGACGGTGTTCCGCGCCGTCATGGACGCAATGGCGCGGCCAGGCAGCGTGCAGCCGCTGCCGGCCTTCGCCCGCCCGCCGGCGCCGCTCTCGGCGGCCGCCGGCGCCATCGCACTGGCGCTGTGCGATAACGACACCCCGCTCTGGCTCGACCAGACCCTGCAAGCTTCCACCGCGATCAGACCCTGGCTTGGGTTCCACACCGGCGCGCCATTGGCCAACACACCGGCCGATGCGCATTTCGCCTTCATCGCGGCCCCGGCCGAGATGATGTCGCTCGATGGTTTTTCGCAGGGCACCCAGGACTATCCCGACCGTTCGACCACGCTGATCCTGCAAGTCGGCGATCTCGTGTCCGGCACGCCGCTGTTGCTCGAAGGTCCCGGCATCGAAACCAGCGCCACGATCGCGCCGGCACAGATACCGCGCCATTTCGTCGAGCAGTGGAAGCAGAATAACCAGCGCTTTCCGCGCGGCGTCGACATCATACTCGCCACATCAGATGGCATTGCCTGCCTGCCGCGCACGACGCGCATCAAGACAATGGAGGCGTAAAAAATGTATGTCGCGGTAAAAGGTGGCGAAGCCGCAATCGCCAACGCCCACAGCCTGCTTGCCGACCGCCGACGCGGCGACCGTTCGGTGCCGGCCCTTCGCCTCGACCAGATCGTCGAGCAGCTGGCGCTCGGCGTGGATCGGGTGATGAGCGAAGGCTCGCTCTACGACCGTGAGTTGGCGGCACTCGCAATCGTCCAGGCGCGCGGCGACCTGATCGAGGCGATCTTCCTGGTGCGCGCCTATCGCACCACGCTGCCGCGCTTCGGCTACACCAGGCCCATCGACACCGCCGGAATGCTGGTCGAGCGGCGCGTGTCGGCGACCTATAAGGACCTGCCCGGCGGCCAATTGCTCGGCCCCACATTCGACTACACCCACCGGCTGCTCGATCCCGAGCTTGCCGCCGGCGCCGACGTCGCCCAGCCCTTGCTGCGCGAGACGGAAGCGCAAGCCATGCCGCGCGTATCGGCGATCCTCGCCCGCGAAGGCTTGATCGAACCGGACGGCGACATGCCGCAGGACCATGTCCCCGGCGACATCACCCGCGAGCCGCTGGAATTCCCGATGGCGCGCGACATCCGCCTGCAGGCGCTGTCACGCGGCGACGAGGGCTTTTTGCTGGCGCTCGGCTATTCCACCCAGCGCGGCTATGCCCGCAACCATCCCTTCGTCGGCGAGATCCGCATCGGCGAGGTCGAGCTTGAGCTCGACGTGCCCGAACTGCCCTTCGCTGTCCCGCTCGGCACTGTCCGCGTCACCGAATGCCAGATGGTCAACCAGTTCAAAGGCTCAGCCAAGGCGCCGCCGCAGTTTACCCGCGGCTACGGCCTGGTCTTCGGCCAGAGCGAGCGCAAGGCGATGGCGATGGCGCTTTGCGACCGGGCGCTGCGCGCCTCCGAACTCGGCGAGGATGTCGTCGCCGCCGCGCAGGACGAGGAGTTCGTCATTTCGCATTCCGACAACGTCCAGGCGACCGGCTTCGTCGAACATCTGAAGCTGCCGCACTATGTCGACTTCCAGGCCGAACTCGACCTCGTGCGCCGCATGCGCGCCGAATACGACGCCCGCGAAAACCCCGCCAAGGCCGAAGAGAAGCGGGAGGCCGCGGAATGATCGAAGGCCTGTCCCACATGACCTTCATCGTCCGCGACCTCGACCGGATGACCGACATCCTCGAGGGCGTATTCGACGCGCGCGAGGTCTATGCCAGCGACGCCGAACAGTTCTCGCTGTCGCGCGAAAAATTCTTCCTGATCGGCGACATCTGGGTCGCCCTCATGGAGGGCGAGCCGTTGCCGGAGCGCAGCTACAACCACATCGCCTTCAAGATCGATGACGCCGATTTCGACCGCTACGCCGAGCGCGTCAAAACGCTTGGCCTCGACATGCGCCCGCCGCGTCTGCGCGTCGAGGGCGAAGGCCGCTCGATCTATTTCTACGACGACGACAACCACATGTTCGAACTGCACACCGGCACGCTCGCTGAGCGGCTGGCGCGCTACGCCAAGGGACTGGAAGTCGCACCATGACCGACATCGCCACCTACAACTTCGCCTATCTCGACGAGCAGACCAAAAGGATGATCCGCCGCGCGATCCTCAAGGGCATCGCCATTCCCGGCTACCAGGTGCCGTTCGCCTCGCGCGAAATGCCGATGCCCTATGGCTGGGGCACCGGCGGCGTCCAGGTCACCGCTTCAATCATCGGCCCCGATGATGTCTTGAAGGTGATCGACCAGGGTGCCGATGACACCACCAACGCGGTCTCGATCCGTGCCTTCTTCAAGAAGGTCGCCAATGTCGCCGTCACCACCGACACGGCGACAGCCACCATCATCCAGACCCGCCACCGCATCCCCGAGCATCCGCTGACGGCGGGCCAGGTGCTGGTCTACCAGGTGCCGATCCCGGAACCCCTGCGCTTCCTCGAACCGCGCGAGACCGAAACGCGGAAAATGCATGCGCTGGAGGAATACGGCCTCATGCATGTCAAGCTCTACGAGGACATCGCCAAGCACGGCCGCATCGCCACCACCTATGCTTATCCTGTCAAGGTCGAGGGCCGCTATGTGATGGACCCGTCGCCGACGCCGAAATTCGACAATCCCAAGATGCACCGTTCGCCGGCGCTGCAGCTGTTCGGTGCCGGTCGCGAAAAGCGCATCTATGCTGTGCCGCCGTTCACCGAAGTGGTCAGCCTCGACTTCGAGGATCATCCGTTCGAGGTGCAGACCTTCGACCAGCCCTGCGCGCTGTGCGCGGCCGAGAATGTCTATCTCGACGAGGTCATCCTCGACGACCATGGCGGCCACATGTTCGTCTGCTCCGACACCGACCACTGCGAGAAGCGGCGCAACGCCCCTACCTCCCCCTTGTGGGGAGGTCGCGCCGAAGGCGCGGGTGGGGGGCTTGACCAATCCACGCTCCACTCAACCCCCACCCCGGCGCTGCGCGCCGACCCTCCCCACAAGGGGGAGGGTAAGGAGAAGCAATGACCGACGAACCGCTGCTGCGCGTTTCCGCGCTGTCCAAATTCTACGGCTCGCGCGTCGGCTGCGACAACGTCTCTTTCGACCTGTGGCCGGGCGAAGTCCTGGCTGTCGTCGGCGAGTCCGGCTCCGGCAAGACGACATTGCTCAACTGCCTGTCGACGCGGCTGCTGCCAAGTTCCGGCACCGCCAGCTACCGCATGCGCGACGGCCAGTTCCGCGAACTCTACCGCATGAGCGAGGCAGAGCGCCGCTTCCTGATGCGTACCGACTGGGGTTTTGTCCACCAGAACCCGGCCGACGGCCTGCGCATGACGGTGTCGGCCGGCGCCAATGTCGGCGAGCGGCTGATGGCGGTCGGCGACCGTCACTACGGCAAGATCCGCGCCACCGCCGTCGACTGGCTGTCACGCGTCGAGATCGACGAGGACCGCATCGACGACGACCCGCGCGCCTTTTCAGGCGGCATGCGCCAGCGCCTGCAGATTGCCCGCAACCTCGTCACCGGCCCGCGCCTGGTGTTCATGGACGAACCGACAGGCGGCCTCGACGTCTCGGTCCAGGCGCGCCTGCTCGACCTGCTGCGCGGGCTGGTCACCGACCTTGGTCTCGCGGCCATCGTCGTCACCCACGACCTTGCCGTGGCGCGGCTTTTGTCGCAGCGCATGATGGTGATGAAGGACGGCCGCGTCGTCGAAAGCGGTCTCACCGACCGCGTGCTCGATGACCCGCGCGCGCCCTACACCCAGTTGCTCGTTTCCTCGATTCTGCAGGTTTGACGATGAAGTCTCAAAGCGCGTGTTCGCGAAACCTTGGCGCGAGGCACCCCCCTCTGGCCTGCCGGCCATCTCCCCCGCAAGGAGGGAGATCGGCTGTCCCTGCTGCTTTCACCAATTACCAAGGCTGCAAGAAAAGCGCTGCGGGTGAAACTGCCAATCTCCACCCTTGCGGGGGAGATGTCCGGCAGGACAGAGGGGGGTGCCTCGCGCCGACACCTCGCAACCACCCGCTTCGAGATTTCACCGTTATTCCGCACGTGCAATTGCATTGGCCAGAGGGGGGTGCTGGAGCGCAAGCGAACGATGATCGGAGGACCTTCTGATGGCCACCCCCCTCGTTGTCTCGGACGTCGCCAAGAGCTTCACCATGCATCTGCGCGACGGCATTAAACTGCCTGTCGTCGCCGGAGTCTCGTTCTCGATCAGGGCCGGCGAATGCACTGTGCTTGGCGGCCCGTCCGGTGCCGGCAAGAGCTCGATCCTGAAGATGCTCTACGGCAACTATGCCGTCGATGAAGGCCAGATCATCGTCACGCACGACGACGGGCTGATCGACCTTGCCACCGCCAGCCCGCGCACCGTGCTTGCTGTGCGCCGGCAAACGATCGGCTATGTCAGCCAGTTCCTGCGCACCGTGCCGCGCGTCTCGGCGCTCGACGTCGTCGCCGAGCCGCTGGTCGAGCGCGGCGAGGATCGCGAGATTGCCCGCGGCAAGGCACGCGCCTTGCTGGCGCAGCTCAACCTGCCGGAGAAACTCTGGGCTTTGCCGCCGGCGACCTTCTCCGGCGGCGAGCAGCAGCGCGTCAACATCGCGCGCGGCTTCATCACCGAGCACCCGATCCTGCTGCTCGACGAGCCGACCGCCTCGCTCGATGCCAGGAACCGCGATGTCGTGATCGAACTCATCGCCGCCAAGAAGGCGGCTGATGTCGCCTTGCTTGGCATCTTCCATGACCACGATGTGCGCGAGGCAGTTGCCGACCGCATCATCGACGTCACCGCTTTCGCTCCCGGAAAAATCGCCGCATGACCAGGAAGTTGTCCGAGACGCCGCTGGTCCACCCGACGGCGGATGTTCAGAATTCGACGCTGGGCCGCTGGACCGAGATCGCCGACCGCAGCCGGGTTTCTGAAAGCGAACTTGGCGACTATTCCTACATGATGCAGGACTGCGCCGTCTGGTGCGCGACGATCGGCAAGTTCGCCAACATCGCGGCCAGCGTTCGCATCAACGCCACCAACCACCCGACCTGGCGGCCGACGCTGCATCACTTCACCTACCGCGCCTCGGACTATTGGGACGATGCCGAGCACGAGACAGAATTCTTCGCCCAGCGCCGCGCCAAACGCGTCACCATCGGCCACGACACCTGGCTCGGTCACGGCTCGACCATCCTGCCCGGCGTCACCGTCGGCGATGGTGCCGCGGTCGGCGCCGGCGCCGTCGTGTCGAGAGATGTGGCTCCGTACACCATCGTCGCCGGCGTGCCGGCCAAGCCGATCCGCGAGCGCTTCGACCGCCGCACCGCCGAACGCTATCAAGCGCTTGCCTGGTGGGACTGGGACCATGCCAGGCTGCGCACCGCCCTTGATGATTTTCGCGAACTATCAGCCAATCAGTTTTTGGAGAAGCACGGAGGTTGACGCTCCGGACAAGTCAGCCGCTCAGGCAAACGTCCAAAATAATAGAAAGGCACGTTAACGTCATAAAAATAGCAATGACAGTCTGGTGCAGCCAGATAGATTCTATGAATTTCACGTCATAACCAATATCTATGAGAGATTTTATTTTCGCATCAACGCTACTCGCGAAACGGATCGTAAGCAACGCGATCAAGAAAATAAAACCCATTAAGACAATGGCTGTATCGCGTCCATTTTTGTAACTATACAAGTAGCCCGATATCGGATGGTTTAAGCTGCCAACTCGATATACGGACATCAGAAGTAGGCCCACTGCAAAGCTTGTTACAGCGACCACTCCTGTAACATACAATCGCAACCACTGGCGCCAATGTGCCAATTGGGAAGCCTCCCGCCCATATGAGTCTGAATCCTTATTTCATTGTTGATCATGTGAAAACCCCGCAGCTTCCCTTTGCGAAGCCTTGCCTGTCATATCCTGCTTTTTGGTCCGGTTTCATATCCCTGACACATCGCCCAGGCAGGACGCGGCCTTTCCTTGGAGATTGCAATGCCTGTTTCTGTCAGACCGTCACTCACCGGATTCTTCGCCGGCTCAAATCCAAAGCCGCCGCCGCATCTCGGCACCCGCTACGACACATCAGGCAATTTTCTGATCGAGCCCGGCAACACGATCGTCAGTCATCTCGTCAGCGGCTCGCCGTCCGAGGGCCGTCGTGCTTGCCGTGCGCGACCGGATGCTGGCGATGCAAGACGCCGACCGGCTCGCCTTCACGCCTGTCTCCAGCCTGCACATGACGCTGTTCCAGGGCATCATCGAATATCGCCGCCGGTTGCCCTATTGGCCGCAGGACGTACCGCTCGACACCAGCATCGACGCCATGACCCGCCTCTATCTGGAACGGCTGAAAGGTTTCGAGGGTTTCGGTCCGTTCAACATCAAGGTGGTCGAAGTTCTGCCGACCGGCCTCACCGTTGCCGGCGCGACGGACGACGATTTGCGCATCATGCGTGCCTGGCGCGATGCGCTGGCCGTGCCGTTCGGCTACCGGCACCCCGATCACGACGCTTACGTCTTCCACATCACCTTCGCCTACCAGATCCAGCGTCTTGCGGATGATCGGGCCGCCGCATGGCAGGGACTGTTCGACGATTGCCTGGCACTTTTCGAGCAGCAGGCCCCGGTGCCCCGGTGATCGAAATCAAGGCACCCGCCTTCTGCAGCTTCAGGGACATGGAGCACTTCGAGGAACTGCTGGCCCTGGGCCGGCCATAACTCCACACCTGTGGAGCGTAACAAAACTGACATCACCGCGACACGGCAGGTTCATGTGGCTGCGTTAGGCGAGTGCCTGACGATCAATATGGTCCAGACTGGAACCTGCCCCATGTCAGCAAATTCCGCCACGCTCGAAATCCGCGGTGTCAGCCGCCGATTTGGTAAGAACACCGCCGTCAGCGACATCAACATCGCCATCCCGCAGGGCCAGATGGTCGGCATTATCGGCCGTTCCGGTGCCGGCAAATCAACCCTTCTTCGCATGATCAACCGCCTCATCGATCCCAGCCAGGGGTCGATTTTTTTTGACGGCGCCGAGGTCTCCCGGTTGAGCGGCTCGCCGCTGCGGCGCTGGCAGCGCGACTGCGCCATGATCTTCCAGCAGTTCAACCTGGTGCCGCGCCTCGACGTGCTGACCAATGTGCTGCTCGGCAAGCTGAACCACCGTTCGACCATGTCAAACCTGTTCGGCATGTTCTCCCGCGCCGAATGCGCCGAGGCGGTCGCGGCACTCGAGCGGCTCGACATCGCCCGCACCGCGCTGCAGCCCGCAGGCACCTTGTCGGGCGGCCAGCAGCAGCGCGTCGCCATTGCCCGCGCCATGATGCAGCAGCCCAGAGTAATCCTTGCCGACGAGCCGATCGCTTCGCTCGACCCGCTCAACGCCAAGGTGGTGATGGATTCGCTGCAGGACATCAATCTGCGCGACGGCATCACCGTCGTCACCAATCTTCACACGCTGGACACCGCCCGCACCTACTGCAACCGCATCATCGGCATGGCCGCCGGCAAGGTCGTCTTCGACGGCCCGCCCGAAGAGCTCAACCGCGAGGCCGTGCGCCTCGTCTATGGCGCCGACAGCAATGGCCAGGAAATCTCCGAGGCCATTACCTCGACCAGCGTTGCCTTCAGCCGAAAGATCGCCGCATCCGCCGGACCGCTCGAGCCCGCATTCCCGGGATACTGAGAGCGGCCTGGATCGCCAGCCCACGTCAAGGGCACCTGTCAAAATCGATAACGCTGCCGGCGCGGGGCCGGAACCTACAGGAGAGATAACAGATGTTCAGGAAGATGGTTTTTGGCGCCGTTTCGGTGCTCGCCATGGCGACCAGCATGGCCCATGCCGCCGACATGAAGGAATTTCGCGTCGGCATCCTCGGCGGCGAAAACGAAACCGACCGGCTGCGCAACTACCAGTGCCTCGCCGACCATCTGAAGGCCGAATTCGGCTTCGAAAAGGTCTCGCTGTTCCCCGCCGCCGACTATGACGGCGTGATCCAGGGCCTGCTTGGCGGCACGCTCGACTTCGCCGAACTCGGCGCTTCCGGCTACGCCAGCATCGCTCTCAAGGACCCGAAGGCGGTCACCCCGATCCTCACCACCCAGCAGACCGACGGCGCCACCGGCTACTATTCGATCGGCCTGGCGCTGAAATCCTCCGGCATCACCGATATCAAGTCGGCCAAGGGCAAGAAACTCGGCTACGCCGATCCGGATTCGACCTCCGGCTATCTGATCCCGCTGACCCAGATCCCGAAGGACACCGGCGCTTCGAACGAAACCTTCTTCGCTTCGACCCAGTTCAACGGCGGCCACGAGAACAACGTTCTGGCCGTGCGCGACGGCAAGGTCGATGTGGCGGTGGACGATTCCTCCGGTATCGGCGACTTCAAGGACGGCTACACCTCGGGCACCTTCCACAAGGAAGTCGCCAAGGGCGCCGTCGACCCCAACGACTTCGTCGAAGTCTGGCGCTCGGGCCTGATCCCCAACGGCCCGCTGGTCGTGCGCACCGCGCTCGGCGACGAAATGACCGCCAAGCTCGCCGACTTCTTCACGCAGTTGCCGAAGAAGGACAAGGCTTGCTTCGAAGGCGTCGAAGGCGGCGACTTTACCGGCTACGTCCCGGTCAAGGCGGACTTCTACAACGTCATCGTCGAAGCCCGTAAGGCAGCCATTGGCGGCTAACGGCGAAATCAGGAAGGGCGGCGTCGAGAAAACGCCGCCCTTCTTGCATGTCCGATCATGACCCTTTCCGTGACAGCCCCTTCCGGCGCCACTCACCAGATGGCCGACGCCTGGCGTCGCCAGACGTCCTTGCGCCGGCTCTACACCGCCATCGGTGTCGGCCTTCTCATCATCGCGCTTGGCAGCACCATGTGGTTCGCCGACGAGGCCAATGCCGGGCATTTCTTCGACCGGTTGCCGCATTTGCTGGACTTCCTGAGCTGGCTCGTCCCCAAGGACTGGAACGATGTCTGGCGGGCGATGTTCGACATCGCATCCCCGCATGACACCGGCACCCAGGAATTCAACTTCCCGCTTGGCCGCGCCTATGTCTGGGGCAGTTTCTATATCCCTGAATATTTCGAACTGATGCTGACCACGTTGAACGTGGCGCTGGTCTCGACCTTCATCGGCTTCGTCTTTGCCGTGCCGTTTTCCTTCATCGCGGCACGCAATCTGACGCCGCATCCGGTGCTGCGGCTGATCGTCAAGCGCCTCATGGAGCTGCTGCGCGCCTTTCCCGAGATCGTCATCGCCGGCCTGTTCGCCGCCATCGTCTCGATCGGCCCGATCGCCGCCATCATCGCCATCGGCCTGCATTCGATCGGCGCGCTGGGCAAGCTGTTCTACGAGATCAACGAGAACATCGACATGCGCGCCGAGGAAGGACTGAGGGCTGTCGGCGCCAACTGGTTCGAGCGGGTGCGCTTTGCCGGCCTGCCACAGGTGCTGCCCAACTTCATGTCCTACACGCTGCTGCGTGTTGAGATAAATGTCCGCATTTCCACCATCATGGGCGCGGTCGGCGGCGGCGGCATCGGCGAGGAGTTGAAGCTGTCGATCTCGCGCGGCTTCGGCGCCAAGACGATAGCCCTCGTGCTGCTCCTGTTCACGACGATCTTCATCGTCGACCAGTTCTCCGCCTGGCTGCGCCGCAAGCTGGTCGGCGAGCAGGCTTTCGTGGTGGGGGCTTGACCATGGCTGCCTTGACCGCCGATCAAATCCAGTCGATCGAAGAGCGCTTCCCGCAGGTGTTCCAGCGGCCGTTCCACAAGCGCTTCGGGCCGCTGATGCTGCTTGGCGGCATCTTCCTCTACCTGCTCTATGCCTTGTGGTTCTTCAACCTGCCGCAGGTCATGCGGGAATCGCACTGGGAGCGGCTGCCGCTGTTTCTGACCCAGTGGATCAGCTACGACGTGCAGCCGATCTTCCGCCTCGACGAAACGCGGATCACCGCCAAATATCCACGCTTCTCGGTGCTCGGCCCGAACCCAGATCCGGACTGGGTCAAGACCAATGCCGATGGTTCGGTGACGGTCCTTATCGACGGCGCCGCCAAGTCGGTCACCTTCAGCAAGACGCAAGCGACGATAACTGCCAATGGTGAGACCGTTGCGGTCGTGCTTGGCACCGGCAAGCCGCTGATCTCGGGGCCGGTTCCCGGCTGGATCACCGCGCATGAAGATGAGGTCGTCGCCGACATGGGCTTTGCCGGCGAGGCCCGTGTCGCCGTTGACCGCGTCAGGATCCGAAAGCGATTTCTCGGCTGGGCAAACTTCGTCTTCGACACCCGCTCGCCGTTCTTCGGCAAGTCGGCAAGCGAAGTCGCTTCGCTGATCGTCTCCGGACCGGAACTGAAACCAGGCACGTCCAATCTGGCGCTGGCCGGCGACAACATCTGGAACAACGCCCAGTGGCAGCATGGCGATGTCTGGACGAAGCTCCTGCAGACCATCGTCATGGCCTTTCTCGGCACCATGCTGGGCGGCATCGTCGCCTTTCCGCTGGCCTTCTTCGCCGCTCGCAACATCACGCCCAGCCGGCTGGTCAACCAGGTGCTCAAGCGCTTCTTCGACTTCATGCGTTCCATCGACATGCTGATCTGGGCGCTGTTCTTCACCCGTGCCTTCGGGCCGGGACCGCTGGCGGGCAGTGCAGCCATCTTCTTCACCGAGATCGGCACGCTCGGCAAAACCTATTCCGAGGCGCTGGAGAACATCGACGACAAACCGCGCGAGGGTATTACCTCGACCGGAGCCAACGGCCTTCTGGTGCAGCGCTACGGCGTGCTGCCGGAAGTGGTGCCGGTGTTCATCAGCCAAACGCTCTACCAGTGGGAATCCAACACCCGCGGCGCGACCATCATCGGCGCTGTCGGCGCCGGCGGCATCGGCCTGAAGCTGTGGGAAGCGATGCGCACCAACTCCAACTGGGCCAACGTCTTCTACATGGTGCTGCTGATCCTGGCCGTTGTCTTCATCTTCGACAACATCTCCAACTTCCTGCGCCGCCGGCTGAGCCAGACGATCCACGACTACAACAGGATCCAGGCCGAGCAGGGGTAGGCGCCGGCTGCCGTCTCATGAGAAGCCGGCGGGACAGCACCCCATAGGCGCTAACTTTACGCTATGACGGCGATCCTTGCTGCTGCGGATTGGCTTTTGCGCCGTCTGGGCGGATCGCAGACGTGGCGAATGATTTCGGTGAAGCGCGTGACGATTTCTCCCTGCCGTATTACCCTCAGCATGGCGTTGAGGATCGCAGGACGCAGGAGGCTATGCAGCCTCCAAAGGGACAGCGATTGCGCCCTGCGTGGTTTCGCCTTCACAGGGGGGAGAGTCGAGAACGTCTGTGACGGCCTCGTCGATTATCAGCGCCAGGATCAGGTGGGCCGT
>NZ_JAMYVQ010000045.1:0-41456 GCF_040324155.1 Mesorhizobium sp. M0011
CTCTCCGTGCGTGAGGATCGGCTCGGCCCATCCGAGCAACCCTCGTCTTTAATCGCACGAAAGGGCGGCCCACCGTTCTCCGCCTCGGAACATGACGTCTAGCAGGCGCTGGATATTATACTCGAACTTGCCGCCTTTGCTTAGGGGAACGACCAGCCCAACGTCTTCATGAGCCCGCGGATCTGGTTTGAGAGTTCGGTGGTGATCCTTACCAGCCTGGTCCGCGCGGCCACCAGCGTGCGGATCAGCATGCTGTCATAGCCCTTTACCCCTACCTCGCGATAGAAGCCGACCTCGGCCAGATGCGCCAAGCCATCGGCATCGTTGGCGTCCGTTTTGTTCGGCGCCATGTCGAGCGCGGTCTTGGCATGCCGGGCGTCGATGCAGATCGCCGGAAGCCCTTCCGCGCGCAATGCGTGATAGAACCACACCGACAAAGGACCGGTCTCGAACACCACCCGCTCTGCCCCTGCCGCCCGCTTGCGGACGACTTCCGCCACCAGGCTCGGATCGGAGGGGCATTTGCCGCGCCAGATCCGCTTGCCGCCACGCCGCACAGAAATCGCCGTCTCTTTCCAACGACACGTCGAGACCGATATATTCACACTGGTTGTTCTCCGTTGGATGCTTGGGCCCGGCATCCAGTCGTGAATGGCTGGCGGGTGCTCTTCACCAGAACAACCGACCTCGTCCAGAAGCTTCGGCCCGGGGGCGAGGATCGGTCCAGAAGGGGGCTAAAGATTGCAAGCGCGCGCAAGGCCACAACCGTGTCGTTTCAGAACCGAGCGTCGACGAAGTGTGCCAGTTGGGCACCCACCTCATAGTAGTTTTCCTTGAGCGCGCGGAAAGCCGGGGTTTCCGGGATAGTGACGGGAAGTGGCAGATCCGCGTCTCCGACATTCCCGAGAATATGGTCGGCCAGCACACGCCCAAAGACCGTGGCTGGCGAAATGCCACGGCCATTATAGCCGCAGATGCTGACTACATTCGATGCGAAGCGGTGAAAACGAGGCAGATGGTTACTTGTTGTTCCAATCATGCCATACCACTCGGCTTCGAATTCAACTGCACCGATCTGCGGAAAGAGCTTGCGAATGGCACGCGTAGCCCATGCTCGGTGGATCCTGGCACCCGTACCCCCGAGCGCACCGATACTGCCAAAAACCAACCGTCCCTCTTGGTCCAGTCGAAACGAACTCAAGATCTTCTTCGTATCCCAGCAGCCCTCGCGGTTGGGGAGAACCGACTTCTGTAGTTTGTCTGAAAGCGGCCGGGTTGCCACATTGAAATAAGGAAGATGTATCTGCTCATGCCTAAGCTCTTGCCAGGGCGCTTTAGTGTAAGCGTCCGTTGCTACTACGATCCAGTCGGCCTCGACCGATCCGCTCGCTGTGCGCACCGTCCACTTACCGTTTGATCGCCCGGTCCCGGTGACCCGACTTGAACTATATACCTTGGCTCCTGCAGAGACAGCAGCGCGTGCAAGTCCTCGCACATAACCGAGTGGCTGGATAGTTCCCGCGCGCAGGTCGAGAAGTGAGCCGGAATAGGCTGTTGTACCAATACGTGCCGACGTCTCCTCTGCATTGAGGAGCTTCACGGGCGCGCCCCGTTTCTGCCACTGCCGCTCACGTTCCCGGAGCTCATTTAGTCCCGCTTCCCCGACAGCGCAATGAAGCGTACCGTTCCTCACTGCCTGGCAGTCTATGGCATGCTTGTCGATCAGAGACCAAACTTCGGCAGGCCCATTACCGAGAAGGTGGAGCACCTGTTCACCGAAAGGTGCCCCTAGACTAGATTTCACATCGTCCGGCTTCATCCAGAGGCCGGCATTGACTAAGCCAGCATTGCGCCCCGAGGCGCCAAAGCCAATCTCCATTGCCTCAAGCACGCTTACCTTTACACCGGCTTGCGCCAGGTGCAATGCCGTCGAAAGTCCTGTGTATCCGCCGCCAACTACGACTACATCTTGCTTATGGGCGTATTGGAGAACGCTTGTATGTGGAGCCTTTGGCGCGGTTCGCTCCCAGAGTCCATGGGAACGACTGTTATTCAGCATGATCATCCTTTCATACTCCCGTTCACACGGCAAAACGCTGGGTGATGGCAATTTGTGGTTCGTCGCGGAGCGATGCGCGAGGGAGCATTGGGTCGTCCAACCCACTAGTTCGGCGGCATCAAGAAATTTCGCGCGGAGTCACAGAGGATGACAGCCCCTATCGACAGTGCCCGTTCATCGACCCGAAATCGCGGATGGTGAAGCGGATAGACCGCGCCAAGCTCCTCATTGCGGATGCCCAGCCGGAAATAGACCGAAGGACACTTCTCGCTGTAAAAGGCGAAATCATCGGCGGCCGTCCAACCCGGCGCGCTCAGCATATTGTCCTGCCCCAAAAGGCCGGCACCGGTTCGGCGGATGATCTCTACCATGTCCGGGTCGTTGATGACCGGTGGTTCGCCACGCCTCAGGTCCACCTCGGCACTGGCGTTGTGGCTTGAAGCCACGCCTTCTACAATCTGACGCAGCCTCTTCCAAGCATGCTGGCGGGTCGCTTCATGCCCGCTGCGGATCGTGCCCTTCAGCTTGGCCTCGGCGGCGATCACATTGTAGGCGCCGCCGCCTTCGATGCCAGTGATGGAGACGACCAGCGGGTCATACGGATCGATCTCGCGGGACACGATCTTCTGCAGCTCCGTCACTATCGAGCAGGCGACGGCGATGGCGTCGACGCCTTCGAACGGTTTTGCGGCGTGCGCGGAATTGCCGGTGACCGTGATGTCGAAAATATCGCACGCAAGCGTATACGGCCCCGCGCCGACCGCGATCATTCCGGTCGCGGTATAAGGATCGACATGGATGCCGATTGCCGCGTCGACGTCGTCCAGCAGCCCTTCTTCGACGACCCGGCGGCCGCCGAGCGGCTCAGCCTCCTCGGCAGGCTGGAAGATAATGCGAACGGTGCCGCTGAACGATTGCTTCTGGCGCTCCAGGAGAACGCTGGCGGCGTAGCCCATTGCGGCGTGAGCGTCATGGCCGCAGGCATGCATGACGCCCTTGCGCTCGGAGCTGAACGGCACGCCCGACGTTTCCATGATCGGCAGCGCGTCGATATCGGCGCGGATGACGACCTTGCGGTTCGACGGGCCGGCCGTGCCGACCACGTCGACGGCCAGGCCAAAACCGGCCACGGGCCTGATCCCGCTCAGTCCAGCGTCCTCCAGCGCCTCTCTCAGATAGGCCTGCGTCTCGCGCTCTTCGTTCGAGAGCTCCGGGTTGCGGTGAAGATGGCGCCGGACCTCCAACAACCGCTGCTCTAGCTTAGCGTCCATCAATCCGTTGCCGGCTTCAGCGTTTGACATGGATCTCTCGCGGGAACTGGGTCAGCGTTTCACAGCCGGTGGCGGTGACGAGGATCGTTTCGCTCACTTCGATCCCCCAGCCGTCCATCCACATGCCGAGGATGGAATGAAGCACGTTGCCCGGCTTCAGGATTGTCTTGTCGCCCTGGCGCAGGCTGATCGTGTGTTCGCCCCAGTCCGGCGGATAGGCGGCGCCGATCGAATAGCCGATGCGGGACTCCTTCTTCAGGCCGTAGCGCTGGATAACTCTCCGCCAGCTCGCCTCGACGTCTTCCGCCACGACGCCAGGCCCAATCGTCTCAAGCACGGCCTCCATGCCCTCGAGCACGGCCTTGCCAGTGTCGCCGACCTTCGCAGGCATGGCGCCGAGCTGAAGCGTCCTCGCCAGACCGGCGGCGTAGCGGCGAACGACACCGGCAAGTTCGAGCGCGACGGTTTCGTTGTCGCCAAAGCGGCGGTCGCTCCACATAATATGCGGCGCTGAGGCATTTTCGCCACCCAGTATGGTCGGCGGCACCGCGGTGATGTCGCCAGCGAAATCAGGCGAGCCGGCTATTTGGGCGGCCTGAATTTTCGCGATGGCGTCGCATTCGCGCACGCCCGGTGCAATGACGTCATAGGCCGCGCTAACCGCCGCCTCGGCAAGGCGAGAGGCCTTGCGGAGGTAGTCGATCTCGGCGTCCGATTTGACGCTGCGGATCCAGTTCACCAGAAGGTCGGCGTCTTGAAAGATCGCATTGGGCAGGCCCCTGGTCAGCCGCGCATGCGCCTTTGGGGAATAGTAGTAGGCCTCGAGCTCAATACCGATATTGCCGCGTCCCCAGCCCTTCTTCGTGATCCAATCGGCAATCCAGTCCATTGGATGGCGGTCGGCGCGCTGGACATGATCTTCCGGGAAGCCGACGACGTTTTCGGGCTTCATCCACGCCGTCAGCAGCCCGCCCGCTGCATCCATGGCGCGGCCGATCCAGACCGGCTCCTCGTCGGCGAGCGGCACCAGCACCATTTGCGGCGTATAGAACGACCAGCCGTCATAGCCGGTGATATAGTGCTGGTTGGCGACGTCGTTGACGATCAGCAGATCGAGGTTGCGGCGCGCCATTTCCGCGCGAATGGCGGAAAGCCTGTTCCGGTATTCGTGCGGGGGGAAAGGCAATGGGATCATATCGAGATCATCTTCCCTATCATTGGAGTGTTTATCTAGCGTCAGTGTTGGCAAGCAGGCGGGCTGAGCCGATTTGCGGCTAAAATCTACAAGAGCTCGCCGAACCCGCACCTCTTCGAATGCCCTTCGCTCGTTTGGTACGCTTAAGCATTGATCAAAAGCGCACCGTAGCCGACCTCAAGGCCAACACAGCTCGCGGCTAGTGGCAATTGGGCACCCTTTCGCTACGTCCCCACGATCGACTTGGAGGGCTCTATTTTCATGCGGACGGTTCAACCGCATTTTTTTTCGTTGGTAGACTGGTAATCGTGATTGATGCGGCGCGCATCCGTAAGCCTCGCGGTATGCTTTCGAGAAGTGCGATGCAGAGACAAAGCCGCAAGCCATCGCAATTTCAACAACCGGCAGACGCGAGCTGATGAGAAGCAGGTGCGCGCGTTCCAGACGAAGATCCAAGTAATAGCGGCTCGGAGCACATCCCAGTTCCCGCCTAAACAGCCGCTCGATTTGACGCCGCGATAGGCCGGCTGACCCCGCAATTTCGTCCAGTAGCAATGGCTCCGTGAGGTTTGATTCCATCTGGTCGATTACCTTGATGACCGCTTGGTGATTGAGTTGCACTCGAGAATGACGGGGTAGACGTTGGCGGTCGCCCGCTGCACGGATCCTGCACGCGATAGCTTTTTCGCAAATACGGTTGACGGCTGTCGTCCCATGATGCTGATTAACCATGCCGAGAAACATGTCAAAGGGGGCGTCGCCCCCGGCACAAGTGTGTAAGTGCCCGTCCTGTTCGAACGTGGTTTGAGCGGCTAGCACACTTGGGAACCGCTCAGAGAACATAGGAAATTGCTCCCAGTGAACCGCGCAACGCCGCCCTTCTGCAAGACCCGCTCGAGCAAGCACAATCGTACCACTACCTATCCCTATAAGGCTCCCGCGGCGGTTCCGACACTCTCGTAGCCAGGCATCAAGCTGTTTGTGCGGACTAGGAGCATTGCGGCTGCCGACAACCACAACAGCCGGTGCTGAGATCGATCGACGAGCTCTTTCACGCTCGATTAATAACGAAGAATCGGCGCAAACCAACAACCCGCAACTCGAGGCCGCAGGTTGCCCGTCATCCGAAATGACCTGCCAGCTATACACGTCCCGCCCCAACACCTCATTGGCGAGCCTCAGCGCTTCTACTGCCGACGAGAAGGCCTGGAGCGAAAAGGCCGGCAGGAGGTAAAAGTAAAAATTTCGGCATGTGGACTGCAAGTCTAGCATCCCGGCTGGTTCCTTTCCCGTATTCGACAGCATTCTAGCGATAGCCTGCCGGCCCGAGGCGATCGCCTCGGGATCCGAGCTAGGCTCTGCTCTCATGCCTGGGCGCTTTCGGCGCAGCCCCGTTGCGGTCGGGCCCGATTATTCTCCGATAAGCCTCACTTGATCTGCCCAATCACGTTGTCACCGGTAAAGGCTCCGTAGAGGGGCCCAAGCTGCGCCTGTTGAACGATCGGGCAGACCTTCAGGGCATCTCGCCACCGCCAATTCGGCTGCCGCCCGTCTAGATGCTAACCCCGTCCCGCGTAAGCTCATCCATGACGAAGCGCACTGCGCTTTCGGCGATTGCAACAATCTCTTCCGTCTCACCCTTGGTGGTAACGAGCGGTGGGGCAAAGCCAAGGATATCGCCATGTGGCATGGCGCGGGCGATCAGACCGCGGTCGCGCGCTGCCTTGGAGATGCGCGCACCAACCTTGAGGGTCGGATCAAAACGCTTCCTGTTGTCTCGATCGGCCACAAACTCGATTGCGCCCATAAGGCCAACGCCGCGCACTTCGCCGACAATCGGCAACTGCGCGAATTTCTCCTTTAGCTGCGCTTGGAAGAATGCACCAACGTCGCGAGCATTCCCCGGAAGGTCTTCTTTCTCGACGATGTCCAGAACTGCGTTGGCCGCGGCAGCCCCGATCGGGTGACCTGAATAGGTGTAACCGTGCGAGAATGCGCCGACTTTGTCCGCCCCGTCCTCCAGAACCTTGTAGACCTTTTCACCGACGATTGCAGCGGAAAGTGGGAAATAGGCCGAAGTCAGACCCTTTGCGATCGTGATGAGGTCTGGCTCGATGCCATAGTGCTGCGAGCCGAACATGGAGCCAGTCCGGCCGAAGCCGGTTATGACTTCATCTGCAACGAGCAGCACATCGTGCTTCTTGAGCACGGCCTGGATTGCTTCCCAGTAGCCCTCCGGCGGAGGCGTGATGCCGCCGGTGCCGAGCACCGGCTCGCCGATGAAGGCGCCAACATTGTCCGGGCCTAGGCGTTCGATCAGCTGATCAAGTTCCTCGGCGCGGCGCACTGAAAATTCGCGTTCGGACTCGCCTGGGTTTGCGCCCCAGTAGTGATGAGGAACACCAGTGTGAACGATCTGCGGGAGCGGGAGGTCCATGTGGTCATGGTAGAAGCTCATGCCCGTCATCGAGCCGGAGACGACGCTGCAACCGTGATAGCCGCGTTCACGCGAGATGATCTTCTTCTTATTCGGTTTGCCGCGAAGATTATTATAATACCAGACAAGCTTGGCCTGGGTCTCGTTGGCGTCCGAGCCGGACATGCCGTAGAACACTTTGCTCATCTTGCCAGGCGCCATCTTCACGAGGCGATCGGAGAGGATCGCGAGCTCGTCCGTCGTGTGCGCCGCATAGGAGTGATAATAAGCTAGGCGATAGGCCTGACGCGAGATTGCTTCTGCCACTTCGGTGCGGCCATAGCCAACGTTGACGCAGTAGAGGCCGGCAAAACCATCGATAAATTTGTTGCCGTGCGCGTCCTGAATGCGAATGCCCTTGCCCGCCTCGACGATGATCGGATCGCCTAGTTTTCCGGCGGCAAAGTCCTTGAGCTGCGTGAAAGGATGTAGAACAGCGTTTCTATCCCTCTCGCTGATATCCCTGATGTTGATAGTCATAGCGCTTTCCTTTCAGGCTGCGATGTTGCCGATGCACACGTATTTGGGTTCGAGATATTCGGCGAGACCGTGTCTTGAGCCCTCGCGGCCGAGTCCGGATTGCTTCCATCCGCCGAAGGGTATGGGAGCGCCAGTAAATTTCGGGGTGTTGACGGCAACCATGCCGTACTCCAGTTGATCGGTCAGCCGCAGGGCGCGGTTGAGGTCCCGCGTATAGACATACGCCGCAAGACCCATTTCCGAGTTGTTGGCTCGGGCGAGCATTTCCGCCTCGTCGTCGAAAACCAAGATTGCCGCCACCGGACCGAAAGTTTCTTCCTTGGCAATCAGCATGTCGTCCGTGACGTCGGCGAGAACAGTTGGGGTGACGAAATTGCCCCCGAGCGGACTGTCCTGTCCGCCAACAACGATGCGGGCACCGGCACAAAGAGCTTCGGAAACCTGTCGCCTGCACTTTTCGGCGACAGATGGTTTGGCCATTGGGCCAATGTTGACACCAAGCTCGAATCCGTGCCCGACTTTCAGTTTACTGGTGGCCTTCGCGAATTCTTCCACAAAGCGCAGATAGCTTCCCCGCTGGACATAGATCCTATTGGCTGCCAGGCAGTCCTGACCGGATGTGGCGAATTTGGCTGCCATGCATCCAGCCACGGCAGTCTCCAACGGTGCGTCATCGAAAATGATAAAAGGAGCATTGCCGCCAAGTTCAAGTGAAGCCTTCTTGAGGGTTTTTGCCGATTGCTCGAGCAGCATACGACCGACCTCGGTCGAGCCCGTGAAGGAGAATGCCCGCACATCGCTATGATCCAACAGCTGTTTTGAAAGCAGGGGAGCCTCTCCCGTGATCACTTGAAACACGCCGGCTGGCACTCCTGCCTCCTCGGCAAGACGGGCCAGCGCCAGAGCTGACAAGGGCGTTTCCGGGGCGGGCTTGACGATCATGGTACAGCCTGCAGCTAGCGCGGCGCCAGCTTTTCTTGTGATCATTGCCGACGGGAAATTCCATGGCGTGATTGCGACGGTCACTCCAATCGGCTGCATCCGCACGGCCAACTGACTTCCGGCAAGATGGCTCGGAATGGTCTCGCCATATGCCCGCTCGCCCTCCGCTGCAAACCAGTCAAGAAAGCTAGCGGCATATGAAATTTCACCCCGCGCCTCGGCCAAGGGTTTGCCTTGCTCGGCGGTCATGATCGCGGCAAGGTCTTCCGCATTCTCACGCATCCCAGCGGCCCATTTCTGCAGGTGTGCGCCCCGTTCCGCAGGAAGTACATCGCGCCATCGCAGAAATGCGGTTTTCGCAAAGTTGACTGCGTTGTCCACGTCAGACGTGTCACAGGCTGCCACCAGAGCGAGTTCCTCGTCAGTAGCCGGGTCCAGCACCGAGAGTGTCTCAGCCCTGGAGAGCCAAGCGCCCCCCACATAGGCGCATTTTTGCAGAAGGTCCTGCCGTTTGAGCCCCCTTAGTGCGGCGGTTGCTGAACCTTTCATGTGTAACTCCGTCAGTTTTCGATTTTACATCAAACTAACCGCGCGAGTGGGTCGGTTGGCGGCGCAATTCCAGGCCATCAAGGCGTTCTGCTGCGAACAACGGGCATTTTTCTGCGGATTTATCCATCTTATCTTTGTCTGTCGTGCCACGACCACCCACCAAGGAACGCTTTCAATAAGCCTCACGCCACGGAACGTGAATTAGTACCAGCTGGTTATCAGCCCTTGGGGCGGCGCTGGCCGGCTGCAGGGATGTTCCGCGTTTGTCTCCGGAGCACAGCGGGGGACGCGGATGTGCCTCCCGCTTGTTTCGGACAAGTGCGAGGTGCGGCGTCGCGCCGATATCTCCGCGAGTTCAGGAGATCACGAAGATGGCGCGTTGTGGCTGGGCAAGTCGTCAATACGTCGGCGCCGGGCTTTAGGTTCTCCGTCGGTCCCTTGAAAACGAACACTGAAAATGCTGCGAAGGAGCGCAGAAGCAGAAGGATGCGGTTCACAACACCGGCGTGTACCCTGGAGCGTTTGCTTATTGCCGGAGGCAGCGTAACAACGGCGAGTAAGCCGACAAATATGCAGAATAACTGCGTAGTCGTCTCACAACGAGCACGATCTCGACGAGCCTCCTCCTTTAACCTGTCACAAACGAATATTATTGCCTCGCCGGCGCGGCCGCGTCGGGCGGAGGATCAATGCCCAAACCATCGGAATACCTTGGCGCGACCCCTGCCAAATTCGAACAAGGATGCATATGATCACCAACTCGCCCCTTCGCCCTCGGGAGCTACCCAATCGCAGTTACGAGATTCTCATCTTAGGTGGAGGAATCGCGGGTTTGAGTGTCGCGTATCACCTCGCAAAAAACGGTAAAAAGGATGTCGCGCTTTTAGAGCGAAACACGCTTACATCTGGCACCACGTGGCATGCCGCTGGCTTGATCATGCAAACGCGCGGTACTCACGCGCTCACGGAGATTGCGAAGTACAACGCGGAACTCTACTCCGCTCTGGAGTCCGAAACCGGACAAGCGACGGGGTTCAAGCAAAATGGCACGCTTGGGGTCGCTAGAACCAAAGAGCGCCTCTATGAAACTGCACGCAATGCATCAATTGCTAAGAGTTTTGGGCTTGAGGCCCACATGATTTCGCCGAGCGAGGCTAAGCGGCTATATCCGGCCCTCAATCCGTCTATCATCGAAGGTGCAGTGTTTATCCCTGGAGACGGCCAAACCAATCCAGTCGACACATGCATGGCTTTAGCAATTGGCGCCAAGCAAAACGGCGTGAAGATCTTCGAGAATTCTGATGTTAACGACCTTTGGCAGACTTCAGAAGGTTGCTATCAGATCCGAACTAATGAAGGTGTCGTTGAAGCTGAAATTCTCGTACTCGCGTGTGGGCTTTGGACCCGCGATCTTGCATCCAAGCTAGGTGCGCGGGTCCCCTTGTACGCCGCAGAGCACTTCTATGTAGTGACCGAACCTATGGATTTTGTGACGCCGACCTTGCCTGTGCTGCGCGACACGGACGGCCACGTCTATTTGAAAGAAGACACAAGAAAGCTTCTTGTGGGCGCCTTCGAGCCGTGGGGGAAGCCGCTTCCGATGGAAAAGCTTCCGAAAGGAACAGCCTTCATCGAGCTCCGCGAAGATTGGGACCACTTTGAATTGCCGATGACCAAGGCAATAGAGATTGTTCCTGAGCTCGCGAACGCAGGCATCGCCAAGTTTTTCAACGGCCCTGAAAGTTTCACTCCAGATCTTCTGTTTATGATAGGTGAAGTGCCCGGACTGAAAAATCTCTACGTTTCATCTGGGTACAACTCGGAAGGTATTGAGTACGGTGCTGGAGCGGGGCGAGCTCTGGCGGAATGGATCATTGCTGGCGAGCCCCAGATGGATACCAGCTTCATCGATGTCGCGCGGTTTCATCCCTTCCAGATCAATAAAAGATACTTGCACGATCGTACAGTCGAAGTGGTGGGTCTTCACTACAAGATGCACTGGCCGGCTTACCAGCCGGAGACCTCCCGTGGCGTTAGGAAAAGTGCACTTCATGATCGATGGGCTAAGCTTGGAGCCAGCTTTGGTGAAGGCATGGGTTGGGAGCGTCCGCTGTGGTTCGCGGGGGAGGGGGAATCGACGAAAAACCTCTACTCCTACGATGAGCCGAACTGGTTCAAGTATACGAGTCAAGAGTGTAAGGCCGCTCGTAACGAGGCCATCCTGTTAGACCAAAGCTCATTCGGCAAGCATCTAGTGCAAGGTGGTGATGCGTGTCGTTTCCTTCAGTGGCTTTGCGCGGGCAATGTGGATGTGCCCATTGGAAAGCTCGTCTACACACATATGCTCAATCAAAAAGGTGGAATCGAGACAGACATTACAGTAAATCGGTTGTCACAGACAGAGTTTCTGATTATCTCCTCCGCGACCGTTCATCCTCGGGATAAGGCTTGGATTACAAAACACGTTAGGGATGACTGGAATGTTACGGTCACTGATGTCACGTCCGCTTATGCAGTCCTATCATTGCAAGGACCTAAATCCCGGGAGATTCTGTCCCAAGTTACCGATACAGATTTGGCAAATTCAGCGTTCCCATTCGCTACAAGTCAGGAAATCGATGTCGGGTATGCTCGCGTAATAGCCAACAGGCTGACTTATGTCGGGGAGCTTGGTTGGGAGCTGCATATTCCGACCGAGATGGCTCAGCACGTGTTTGATGTTGTTTGGGAGGCCGGCCAAGCCTTTGGCCTAAAGGCTGCAGGATACCACGCGCTTGAACATCTACGATCCGAACGCGCTTACCGAGAATACCAGCTGGATCTTACACCCGTCGACACGTTGCTCGAGGCCGGCTTAGGATTTACAGTTGATTGGAATAAAGAAGGTGGATTTATTGGGTGGGACGCGTTAACCTGTCAAAGAAATTCCGGCCCACTAAAGAAAAGGCTGGTATCGTTCAAGGTTCGCGATCCGAAACCCGTTTTATTTCATGAAGAACTTATCCGCTGCGACGGGGAGATCGTCGGCTATATTTCGTCCGGCGTGAAGAGCTTCACAATTGGAACTTCAATAGCAATGGGATATGTAAACCATCCCGCCGGTGTCACTAAGGATTTAATCGAAAACAGTCGATGGGAAATCGAGATCGCCGGTAAACTCTACGAAGCCGACGCGTCACTCCGCGCGTTTTTCGACCCAAATGGAGATCGAGCTAAGCAATAATGTTGCGCCGCTGCAGAGGAGAGGGAAAGTAGCTCTTCCGTGGTTGTGATGAAACCAGGTCAGCTAACACGCCCGAGCCTTCAAGCGTCCGATCTATGCCGGTGACCTTGCCCCCAGTTTCTATCCAGTTTTGAGTTCGTTTCCGGCGTGGGTTGTGCCCTGCTGGGCGGGTGAAGCGACGGGCGCTGTCGCGGAGCCTTTGGCATAGCGCAGCGCGAGCGACCGTCGCGGATTGAAAGTGCTGGCGAACTCGGCCGGTGTCTGCTAGGCGATTTGGGAGTGCGGCCGTGCGGTGTTGTAGTCGGCGCGCCACAGGGCGATGGCTACGCGCGCCTGAGCCAGCGAGGTAAACAGCGTCTCGTTGAGCAGTTCATCGCGCAGTCGGCCGTTGAAGCTCTCGATGAAGCCATTCTGCATCGGCTTGCCGGGCGCAATGTAATGCCATTCGACGCGGTTCTGATCCGCCCAGGAGAGGATGGCGTTCGAGGTGAATTCGCTGCCATTGTCGCTGACGATCATCCTCGGCCGGCCGCGCTCGGTAATGAGCCGGTCCAATTCGCGGGCAACCCGCATGCCCGAGAGAGACGTACCAACGATGAGTGCCAGGCACTCTCTCGTGCAGTCGTCGACGACGGCCATGATCCGGAAGCGGCGCCCGTCGGTGAGTTGGTCCGATACGAAGTCGAGCGACCAGCGCTCGTCGGGCCTCAGCGGCACCAGCATCGGCGCCCTGGTCCCGATCGCCCGTTTGCGGCCGCCACGGCGGCGAACGGCGAGCTTCTCCTCCCGATAGAGCCGGAACAGCTTCTTGTGGTTCACGATCAGGCCCTCCCGCCTCAGCATCACGAGAAGACGCCGGTAGCCGAGCCGGCGACGCTCCTGCGCGATCGCCTTCATCCGCTCGCGAACCTCGCGGTCGTCCGGCCTGCTGGTCTCGTAGCGAACCGTCATGCGGCAACAGCCGATGGCTTTACACGCCCGCCGTTCGCTCATCCCGAAGCCTTCCTTCAGGCGAGCGACAGCTTTCCGCTTGGCCGCGGGCGTCACCATTTCTTTCCCACAAGATCCTTCAACGCGGCATTGTCGAGCATGGCGTCGGCCAGAAGCCGCTTTAGCCGCGTGTTCTCGTCCTCCAGCGCCTTCAGTCGCCGAGCCTCGGAGATATCCATGCCGCCGAAGCGGGCCTTCCAGTTGTAGATCGAGGCGTCGCTGACCCCGTGCTTGCGGCACAGATCGGCAACCGATACCCCGGCCTCGTGTTCCTTCAAAATTCCGATGATCTGCTCTTCAGAGAAGCGGCTACGTTTCATCTCCTGGTCCTCTCGATGGGCCAGAACGAACTTCAAACCGGATTAGATCAGAGGGGCAAGGTCACCGGCAGTGTGCCCGCCGCCGCCTTCTAGGCCACCTCCCAAAGCAACGCGGCTGCCGTCGAGTTCGTCTCGGCGGCAGCCGGCCCAAGGCTTCCAGCTTCGTCGCAAGCAAGCTCTCCGAGACCGGCTGCAAAGTCATCATCTCGGGCAACCGCGCGTTGGGCACAATCCCCAAGCAAGCCTCGTCGGCCCCGGGCGGACCTTACCGTAGTCTTGCGGGATCGCGAGCGGGTCCGCCCCGACCGCTTAAGCCAAGTGGACACCTCGAAAAACCGGAAATCGAGGACGCATTTTGATTCACTTCGTCTGGTGATTTGCACGGAGGGGTTGAATGCGAGGGCAGGCTGGGTTCTGGGACATTGACGAGCGCTCTGTCCGGCTGAGCGAGGCCGGCGATCCACTGGAGAAGTTGAACGGGGTGGTCAAGAACGGCTACGTCTCCGACATTCATCACAAGAAACCGAAAGGCCGGCCGATGAGCGAGGCGATGGCACTGGCCGATGGCCGGCGCTCAAAGATCCGCGCTTTCGTCGAGCACGTCTTTGCGCAGCAGAACTCCCGCATGGGCCTGTTTGTCCGCACGATCGGCATCGCCCGCGCCCGCACCAAGATCGGCATGGCCAACCTCGCCTACAATCTCACCCGCTTCGTTTGGCACCAAGGGCGAACTCCCCCCGCATGACGGCGAGAGCGGCGGAAAACGTCGCCGCGATGCCGAAATCGGCAACCAGCATCAGCCCCAACGATAATCCAGCCACCGCCGCGCTTCAGGCTGTTCGCAATCTCATTGCCGCACCACCCACCTCTGGAAATGCCGGTGGTTCGAGATGTCCAAGTGCGGAGGCTGTCGGCATCATAGGCTTTGTCGGCCAAGAGCCTTTTTGGGCCTTGGCCACCATGTCGATCAAGGGAATGGCTATGGTGATGTCGGTCGATGTGCCAGGCGTTAACGCGAAGGCTACCGGTCTGCCTCGGTCATCGGCCAAAGCATGGATTTTGCTTGTTCTTCCACCACGGCGACCAATCGCTTCCGAGAACGCCCTCTTTTTGAGCCTGCCGCAGAGCGATGCGCCTTGACGTGACTGCGATCGATGGCAAGCTCATTGGGAACAGGTCCGGCAGCGGCCATCTTGGCCGGAAGGCGAGTGAATGATTGCAGAGGGAGCTCATGCGCAATCCGGTGATCACGGCGCGGATTCCGAAGCCTCTTCGACAGGTACGGCGAATCCGGCTTTGACACGGTCCATAATCACCATCGTCTTTACCCCCTTGATATCAGGGTTCTCATAGAAAAATCGGCGGGTGAACTGCTCGTAATCCTCCATGCTCCGCGCAGTCACGTAGAGAACGAAATCGGCATCTCCGGTGACATAGAAACCGCTGACGACCTCGGGTGACGATTTAATAACCCTCTTAAATCTGTCAATAATGTCAGCGCGCTCTCGCTCGAGGCTGACTAAAACAAGCATTTGAACTAGTCTGCCAACCGCCTTCGGTGACACGATCGAGACGTCAGCTTCGATTATGCCTTCAGCCCGCAGCCTCTTCAAGCGCCGTTGACAGGCAGTAGCAGACAAGCCAGCCATTTCACCGACAACTTCAGATGTCAGCCGATTGTTTTTTTGCATTATCTCAAGAATACGAGCATCAATTCGATCATACCGCATATCACCCCCAGCGATCAGCCGTTTTCGCCACAATATCCATGGTTTGTTCAAGGAGAGCGCCCATCAGCAGTCGGGGGCTACGACATCGTAGCACTATCTCGAACAGACTGGCGATTCAAGCCAAAATGAACTGGATCGGTTGAGCCTCAATGTGCGTACACGCCCAACCTGCTCTGTAAGCGCCGTGCTCGTCTGAACATGGGGCTTTGACGGGTTCAAGTCTCGTAGTCACACTGCACAGGCCGGAATAGCTTGGGTTGGAACGAGAACGCTCACCTTGACCCGACTTGCGCCCACCTCCCAGGGCGGACCTGCCCGGGGCCGCTAGCTTAATTCTTCAGGGCGCCTCTTTGCTCGGTGTCGAAGCCGCCCGCAAAGTCGCTCTCCGCTCCGAGTGAAACAATTTAGTAAACTGCACAAATGGACCGGTTCGCCTGAGGCGCGCCGCGCAGCTCGCTCGTATGCTGCGAGGAAAATCTTAAGGCGCATGCCCACTTTCCGTGGCTTTGCCGTCGGTCAAGAGCTGCGACAGTGCGTCAGCAAGGAGTTTGCGTCGATCATGCAGGAAAACTCCTCCAGGTTCTGGAGCGCGCACAATTTCGACGTTAGTCGCGGCTTTTCTGAGATAATAGAGCGTAAAGCTAATGTAACCTCAACGAAATAGAAATGGTTGGCATCAACAACAAAGGAGGAGGAACTATGAACCGCAAACCTTTCTTGGCGACGTTGTCCACTGTCGCAATCGCGGCGCATTCGTAAGCCGCCGAGCTTTGGGGCGCAGTCGCCGGGCGATCTGCGAGTCCGGCTCTACGGCAACGTCGGAAGGGCCAACATTGAAGCCGTTCGAAGCTGAGACCGGGATAACAGTCACCCCGATCACCGACGACATCACATTGGCCCAGCTTGAGTTAATGACAACACAGAATAATGTTACAATCGATGTGATTGCTGAGAGCCCCGCCTCAATGCTCGTGGGGGAAAGGGTTATCTCGAGAAGATAGACTATTCGATATACCGAAAGGAAGAGCCTCGGCGGTCGTACTCGAGGTCGGCGCACAAAGCCGGAAAGACGCCGATGATCAACGACCCCTCGGATTATCGGCTCGACGCCATACCCTTCGGCGGTTTCAAATACGGCAGCATGGGCAGGGAAGGCGTGCTTCGCCTATGAGGACATGACTCAGCCCACCGTCGTTGGCATCAATCGGGGATAAGCAGAGTTCTCGAAGGATGATATCGCAGCCATGAAAGCACAAGTGTTGTGCGAAGCGCAAAAGGCTCCAGCATTCAGGGGCTTGGACTCTTCGGAAGGCATGATCTTGGGGACCGACACTATTTATTGTGACTACCGCACCGAACATGATCCACTAGGTTCCATGAGCGTACCGGTGGATCGTTACTACGGTGCACAGACCGCCAGAGCGGTGGAGAACTTTCCCATTTCGGGCATTGCTATCAAAAGCATGCCGTTCGTAATTCAGGCGTTGGCCCATGTGAAGATTGCGGCTGCGCAGGCGAATTGCGAGGAGGGCGTCCTCGTCGCGGATAAGCGAGACGCCATCGTTGAGGCTTGCAAGGAAGTGCTTGACGGGAAGCACAATGACGAGTTTCCCGTCGACGTATTCCAAGGCGGCGCGGGCACCTCGACAAACATGAATATGAACGAAGTTCTCGCTAACCGGGCGAGTGAGTTGCTGGGGGGAGTTCGCGGCGAAGGGCGGTTGGTTCACCCCAATGATGAGGTCAATCGTTCCCAATCGACGAACGATGCATACGCCACCGCTGTGCGCCTGTCGGTGATTCCTGCAAGCCGCACTCTGCGCGGCGCGCTCGTCGTTCTTGCCGATGCCCTAAAAGCCAAAGCGCAGGAATTTGAGCATATCCGCAAGCTCGGTCGCACGCAGCTTCAGGACGCGGTACCAATGACGCTTGGTCAGGAGTTTGGGGCTTTCTCGACGACGATTCTCGAGGATTGTGAGCGCCTGAAGGAGACCGAGCAGCTTTTCCTCGAAGTCAATCTCGGCGGAACTGCGATCGGAACAGGTGTTGCAGCGACGCCATCTTACCGAGCCCGCGTGCTGGAGCATCTGTCGCGCAATACCGAGCTCCCGCTGATTGGCTCGAAGGATCTCTTCGAGGCAAGCTGGGACATGGGCGCCTTCATGTTCCACATGGGGCTGCTGAAGCGGACCGCTGCAAAACTGTCAAAGATCGCGAACGATTTCCGGCTCTTGTCAAGTGGTCCGCGCGGCGGCATCGGCGAAATCCTACTTCCAGCACTGCAACCCGGCTCATCATTAATGCCTGGCAAAGTGAACCCAGTAGCGGCCGAAGCGCTCAACCAAGTGTGCTTCTTTGTCTATGGGATGGACACGACAGTCGGAATGGCCGCCGAAGCCGGTCAGCTACAGCTCAATGCCATGGAGCCAATTATCGTCTTCAGCATCCATAATGCCATGGAGCTCCTGCGTAAGGCCGTACTGACGTTCACGGCAACCTGTGTGGAGGGCGTCAGGGCCGACGCTCCCAAGTGCGAAGCGAATCTGAAAAGAAGCACTGCGTTCGCAACGGAGCTTGTGACCACCATGGGCTACGAGGCGGCTGCTAAGATCGTGAAGGAGAAGCTGGCGAGCTGAGGGTTCGGGCTGAGTTGGCTGAAGAAGGTCATCTGGTGATTAGAAGCGAATAGACGTGTGTTTCCCCGGCCCTCTAGGGCAACTTGGCTGTCGTCGAAGAAGCTCCGGCGGCAGCCACTTTTTTCGCAAGGATTACTCCGCTCGCCGCCGAAGTTTGGCACGTAAATGTACCCAGACAGGTTGGATCCTCCAGGTGGTCCGTAATATATTTTTTCGATCTGTTATAATATTGCGGTATATCAGCGGCACGCACAGCTCGAAATATCTTCAATGTTTTTTTTGCAAACGCAATAACGCCGCTAGTCGTTGGCAAATCGGACATGTCTGCACGGCCTGCACAAGGTGGCAGGCGAACGGTTGTGCAGGCTGATAGCGCGACAACGAAATCACCGACGCGATCATGGAGAAAACGAATGCAGCAAGGCTGGACAAGCTGACTGATCTCACCGCAATCGAAGGCGATGGAAGCAACATCGAGAAGGCTCTGGCGGGGCTGGCTGAAAAGATCGGCTTTGGCGGCTATGCGTTTCTTTAAGATCTAGCCCGGTCATATGTTTGGCGATCTCGAACTATCACCCAGATTGGCAGTCCGAATACGAAGCTATTCCCGCGGACGCGGCTCCCCTCCGCACGGACGAACGCGCGACTGATGACGATTGGACGCGACCCCCTCACCAAATCGGAAACCGTCACAATAGCTGCCATCGAACAGGGCGTTCCATCTCTCGTCGATGCGCGGTAGATCATCGCGGACTTCGACGCCATGATCCGCAAGAAGGACGTGAAGGAGTTGACGTCGTGGCTTGAGCGCGCTTCAAAGCCTCGTGGCTTCTTTCGGCAACGGCGTCACAAAAGACCAACAGGCGGTCCGGGCCGCGATCGTATCGCCGCGGCCCAACGGGGCAGACCGAAGGCCAGATCACACAAGCCGGATTGATCGGGGCGACCTGACCTTCGCCTACAGAAAATGTGCGTCAGAGCCCCATTTGTACGGCTATCCAAGGTCCCCGGTTCGGCGCCGTTACGACCGCGCCTCACCATCATCACCTCAAACCTGCCCTTTTGAAGACCGACGTCAAGCGTTAGCCTGATTAGGCCGATCTCCGCATATTTTCCTCGCTATTTGATAAAACATTGCAGCCATTGAGCGTATAGCCCCTCCGTTTGCAGTCAATCGGCGTGAGGCGCGTTATACATTTAATCTATAGTTCACCCTGAACAACACACGTTGAACGTCGTGGGGTTGGTTTTGGGCAGAAGACCTTCGTAACTTGGTGGGCGCTTCTGCCGCGGGATCCGCTGTTCGAATCGATAGCCGATGCAAAGAAAGGCCGGGACAGACCATGGGACTCGTGTGCTTAGTGCATGGCGCCCTCGATAGGAGTTTTCAGGATGCAAATCGTCAAGGATGTCAACTTGGATTGAGGATTCTATGAAGAAAAATACGCACGAGAACTGTCATCCGGTCCAACACGGTGGCGGCTTTGATATGGTCGGTTCGGTCGCAACGAACGTTGCGGATGGTTTCACGATGGTAGCGGTTGGCGACCTTATTGTGACGCGACCGCTGACCAAATGCCAAGATGCCGGCTTTGGTGCTGTCGTCGAAATCCTTCATGGTGCTGATGTCACATTTGGCAACATGGAAACCAATATTTTCGATGTTCGGTCGTTTGCCGGAAGCCCGGCAGCCGAGTACGGGGGAGCATATCATGCTAGCCTGCCGGAGCTCGGGCCTGATCTTAAAGCAATGGGATTTAACCTGCTTAGTTATGCGAACAACCATTCACTTGACTGGGGCGTTGAAGGCATGCGTGAGACGTGTCGGGCGCTTGATCAGAGCGGGATCGTTTATGCGGGTGTGGGCGAGAACCTAGCACAAGCAGGTGCCGCACGCTTTCTCGAGACTACACGAGGCCGCGTGGCATTGGTGTCCCTTGCTGCATCGTTTACGCCGCTGTCTCGCGCGTGCGATTCCGCTGGCGAGGCGCCGGGCAGACCAGGGCTTAACGGCCTTCGTGTGGTTCGACGTGTCGTGGTCTTGCCGGAAATGCTTGAAAGCTTGCGTCAACTACGTGATGCATTGCCCGATTCCAAACCTGGAGTTCGATCGACCCCCGATGCGGTCTCAGGGACGACAGA
This sequence comes from Mesorhizobium sp. M0011, assembly GCF_040324155.1. Classification (NCBI taxonomy): domain Bacteria; kingdom Pseudomonadati; phylum Pseudomonadota; class Alphaproteobacteria; order Hyphomicrobiales; family Phyllobacteriaceae; genus Mesorhizobium; species Mesorhizobium sp. M0011. The sequence goes on from NZ_JAMYVQ010000045.1 coordinate 20,014, forward strand.
GGAGCGGCCCGAGCAGGTCGACGATGGTGAGAATACATCAGGGGTTGTTGTTGCTGGCGTGACATACAAGACGGGCGACAAAGTTGGCTACAGCTATGAAGCGGACCCTCGCGATGTCGCTGACATTCTACGAAACGTTCGCCGGGGCAAGCAATTCGCCGACTTCTGTATCGTCACGAATCATGGTCACCAGCCAGGGAATTGGAGCCAGGAGCCGCCTGATTACGAACGATCGTTCGCGCATATGCTCATTGATGCCGGAGCGGACGCGTATATCGTACATGGACCGCATCAGTTGCGAGGCATCGAGATCTACAAGGGTCGGCCGATTTTCTATAGCGTCGGAAACTTCATCATGGATGATCTCCGGACTCCCATAGGGGCTGACATGTTCGCCGCTCACGGTAAGGATCCCAGAAACGACACGGATGCCGAGGTGTCCGTGGCCGAGATGACACGGGGATTCTCAAATCCCGTTTTCTATGAGAGCGTTGTTACCGTCAGCAAATTTGAGCAGAATAACCTTGCCGAATTGCGGCTGTATCCGATCGAGCTTGGTCACACAAAGAGGTTTGCCAATCGAGGCGTCCCGCGGCTCGCCCGAGCGCCGCAAGCAAGAGCCATTCTGGAGCGCCTACAGAACCTCTCCAAGCCATTCGGGACCGAGATCGCCATTGAGAACGATATCGGTTGCATCAGACTGCGGCCAAGTTCGGCGTGAGGCAGGTACATTAATCGATGGCTTTCCATTCAAGCCTCGATATCAAAGGTGGCTGAATGCCATCCGCGCTCAAAGGAGAGTCTGTGGTATTCGCACGGACACAATTGCTGAATCATCTGCCGTCGGCACAACTGGTCCTCTCTGCCTGCCCTATGTACCCGGTGGCCGTCGCCAAACGGCAGCCTCTGAGATTGCCGTCATCATTCTAGTTACGGCCACTTCATTACCGCGTGCGGCGTAGCTGTGTACGTGCCAACCCGGGAGGGCTCAACAAGTGCCAAAGATAAACCGCGAGCGATTGCTCTCAGATCTCAGACGGTTCGCCCAATTCGGAGCATACCGGACAGGTGTCCATCGCCCGACCTATTCGCAAGAGGACATGGACGCACGCCGTTGGCTTGCTCAGCAATACGAAGCCTTAGGCCTTGAGGCCCATATCGACGGGGTTGGCAATGTGTTCGGCATGCCGCGCTCCCCACGTCAATCGCTGTTGATCGGATCGCACGCAGAGTCCCAGAACCATGCAGGATGGCTCGATGGGGCGCTTGGCGTGATCTACGGCCTTGAGATCGCCCGGGTCTTCGCGGAAACACCGGACTGCGCCGGTCTTCCCATCGCACCGGTCGCATGGGCGGATGAAGAAGGCCACTACGTCTCGATGCTCGGCAGTCGTTCATTCGTCGGTGACATCCAAGAAGCCGAGATCGACCGCGCGGTGAATGTCGATCACGGGCTGCCACTCAGGGAAGCGCTCCTTGCGGCCGGCCTGTCCGGCGTGCCCCGATCTCTGGGGAAGCCGGGGCGCTACGTCGGTTATCTGGAAGCACACATAGAACAGGGCGACGCGCTGGAAGCCTCGGGCAAACGGATCGGTGTTGTCACGAGCATCGTCGGGATCTGGCAGTACTCAATCGTCTTTCACGGCCTCCAGAATCACGCCGGCACGACGCGGATGGCTATCAGAAAGGATGCCGGCGTCGCTGCAGCAATGCTGGCCATGGCCATTGCCAAGCGCTTTCCAAAAGTCGCCGGTCCGCGTACCGTCTGGACCACAGGCCGCATTACGCTGGAACCGGGCGCTCCCAGCATCATTCCGGGCAAGACAGAAATGCTGTTCCAATTCCGGGATTCAGAGATGGCGGTGCTTGAGCGCCTCGATGCGGTACTAAGGGAACTGGTGGAAGAGACCGCGATGAGATCCGGCTGCCGTGCTGAGATCGAGCGGACCGAGACCGGCAAGCCATGGCAGATGCATCCAGCCTTCCAGACAGCGATAGAGAATGCGGCCGCACGTCATGCACCCGGCGCGTATGTGAGGATGCCAAGCGGGGCCAGTCACGACGCACAGATTGTGGCTCGCAAGCTGAGGGCCGCTATGCTTTTTGTGCCAAGCGTAGGCGGTATTAGCCACTATTGGACTGAAAACACAGACGATGCCGACTTAATACTCGGTTGCCAAGTACTGGCTGACGCCGCGGAGATGATCCTGCGTGGCGAATCAAGCTAACAGCAACAACTGTGCGTCGGAGTCCTCTTCCGTGCTGGTCTAGCCTGTTACGATGGCTGCGCGGCAGATCACACCCGCCAAATGCGCAGAAGTTGGACTTGGGCGAATGTGCGAGTGTCACCTGAATAGTCGTTAGGATATTTGCGGCGGCGGCCTGCCGGCCGAAAACTCCTCAGTCCTCTACCTTTTCCTTTTCACAGGCAAAAATATGACATCTTCTGACGTTTTGAACGCAGTATTCGAGCATATCGAGGCGAACCGCACCTCCTTCCTCGATCGCCTGATCGATTACCTTCGGCACCCGAGCATCAGCGCCGAGAATGTCGGCATCGCCGAAGTCGGCGCGCTGCTGGTCGAGATGCTCACCGGGATCGGGCTCGAGACCAGCCTAGTGCCGACCGCAGGGCACCCGATGGTGGTCGCGCGCTGGGAGAAGGCTCCGGGCAAGCCGACCGTTGTGCTCTACGGCCATTACGACGTGCAGCCAGCGGACCCGATTGAGAAATGGCACACCCCGCCTTTCGAGCCGACCATCCGTGGCGGGCGCGTTTACGCACGCGGCGCGGGTGATAACAAGGGCCAGCATTTTGCACAACTCCTGGCAATTGAGTCCCACCTCAAAGTGCATGGCGCGCTTCCGTGCAACGTCATCCTGCTATTGGAAGGGGAGGAGGAGATAGGCAGTCCGAACATTGCGGATTTCGTGCGGGCTAACAAAAATATCCTGAAAGCCGATCTTGCCGTCACCGCCGATGGCCCGCGTCATGCCAGCGGCGCCCCTGTAATTAAGTTCGGTTCGCGTGGCGAGGTGTCTTTTGAACTGCGCTGCCGCCACGCTAACAGCGATTTGCATTCGGGAAACTACGGCGGTGTCGTGCCCAACCCTATCTGGACCTTGGTGCATTTGCTCGGCACGATGAAGAACGCCGATGGTGAAATCACAATCGAAGGTTTCCACGACGAAATTGAGGCACCTTCACAAGAGGAACTGACCGCAGTCAAGCGCTTGCCGCTCGATATCGAAGCGTTCAAGCAGAAGCTCGATCTCTCTAGGCTGGACGCCCCTGAAGAAAGGCCCTTCTACGAACGTCTTTGCTTCCGGCCGACCCTGACGATCAATGGCTTTCATGGCGGCTACGGCGGCGCCGGGGCCAAGACGGTCTTACCAAGCGAAGCTTTCGCAAAATGCGATATTCGACTCGTTGAAGCGCAGGACCCTTCTGACATCTTCCGCAAGGTGGCTGACCACGTAGAAAAACATGCGCCTGATGTGCAGGTTGTGGCGATGGGAGATATGTTTCCCTCCAAGACATCGATTTCGTCCCCTTTCACAGCGCCACTGTGCCGGGCTTTCGTGGCTGCGCAAGGCGTTGAGCCTCTGCTAATTCCGGCCGGATTCGGGAGCCTACCCGGATATGTTTTCACTGGTATCCTCGGTATACCTGCTTTCGTCACACCTTACGCGAATCACGACGAAGCAAACCACGCGCCGAACGAAAATCTAGAGCTCAACTGCTACTACAGTGGAATTCGCACGGGCGCTGCGTTGTTGCACGAACTTGGGCTGTTGCAACTTCATGTGCGCGAGGGCAATGAAGCGCAATAGATGGCCTTGGTGAGCTTCGAGTAGCTCAGATGGAGCACTCTCCTCCACGTAATGGCGACGCGACGGACGTCTTGAGAGTCACCGCTGTTCTCAGGCCCGGCCTTGAGTGGTGCGGGGGCGCCCAGGGCAGCAGGTCGTCGAGTTGGCTTTGCGGATGGCCGGCGACGATGCGGGTGATGACGTCGGTGAGGTAGGCGTACGGGTCGACGCCGTTGAGTTTTGCGGTTTCTACGAGCGAGGCGATGGTCGCCCAGTGCTCTCCACCGCCGTCGGAACCGGCGAAGAGCGCATTCTTCCGATTGAGGGCGATTGGCCTGATCGAGCGTTCGACCACGTTGGAGTCGATCTCGACGCGGCCGTCGTCGAGGAAGCGACCAAGTCCGGCCCAGCGCGAGAGCGGGTAGCGGATTGCTTCGGCGAGCTTGCTCTTCTGGCTGACCAGGGCGAGCTTCTCGCGCAGCCATGGCTGGAGGGTATCGATGACGGGGCGGCTTCTCTCCTGGCGGGCGGTGCGCCGCTCTTCGGGCGAGCGTCCCCGTATCTCGCTCTCGATCCTGTAGAGCTCGGCGATGCGCTGGAGCGCCTCCGTGGCAATCGGCGCGGGTCCGGACTGGGCCAGTTCGTAGAAGCGTCGACGGACATGCGCCCAGCAGAACGCCAGGCTCACGGCATTGCGCTCGGCCAGCGCCCGGTATCCGGCGTAGCCGTCGACTTGCAGGATCCCAACGAAGCCCTGAAGGTGGCGCAACGGCTGTTCAGCCTTGCGGTCGGGCGCATAGAGATAGGCGACGCCGGGTGGAGCGATCCCGCCCCAGGGGCGATCGTCGCGGGCGTAAGCGAACAGCTGGCCCGTCTTGGTGCGGCCGCGCCCGGGATCGAGCACCGGCGCCGTGGTCTCGTCGGCGAAGAGCTTGCCGGACGCCTTCAGCCGCTCGAACAGCCGCTCGTGGATCGGCCGGAGCAGGAAGGCTGCCTTGCCGACCCAGTCGGCGAGCGTCGATCGATCCAGGTTCACGCCTTGGCGGGCATAGATCTGCGCCTGGCGATACAACGGAAGGTGGTCAGCGTACTTGCCGACCAGAACATGGGCGACGGTCGCCTCGGTCGGGATGCCCCCCTCGACAAGCCGTGGCGGAGCCGCCGCTTGCACAACGACCTCCTCGCAGCTCCGGCAGGCATACTTCGGCCGGCGCGTGACGATGACGCGGAACTGGGCCGGCACGATGTCGAGGCGCTCGGAGCGATCCTCGCCCATGACGTGCAGCATTCCCTTGCAGCACGGGCAGACCTTGTCGGGGATGTCGATGACCTGCTCGATACGTGGCAGGTGCGCGGGCAGTGAACTGCGGTTGGCGCGGCGCTTCCTGGCGCGAGCCTCGCGTTTAGCAGGATCGGCGGTGTCCTCCGCGGCGAAGCCCTCCGCCTCGACCTGCTCGGCCTCTTCCAGGCCCAGCAGCAACTGGTCGACCGGCAGGCTCTCTGCCCTGCGGCCGAAGCGGTGGCGCTGCAGTTCCTTGATGATCTGGCGCAGCCGCTCGTTCTCGGCGCGCTCCGCCGCGAGCATCGCCTGAAGCGCGATCGGATCGTTGGTCTGAGGCTCGGCCGGGTTGCTCACAAGGCCGATTCAATCATGCATTCCAATGCTTTGCCAGCGCCTCTAGCCATGGAATCAACTTGCCGCGACCGGCGCGCGCGTCTCGCGGGCGTCATGCACGCGCCTCCAATCCAACCCTTCCAGGAGCGCCTGCAATTGCGCCGCCGACAACCTCACCACGCCATCGGTGATGGCAGGCCAGCAGAACTTCCCGTCGCCAGCAGGCACACGCCGGTGCCGTCGAAGTACACCAGCTTGACCCGGTCGGCGCGCTTGGCCCTGAAGACGTAGACCTCGCCAGAGAACGGATCGGCGCCCATCGTCTCGCGCACCAGCGCCGCCAGGCCTTCGGCCCCCTTGCGGAAGTCCACCGGCTTCGTCGCGACCATCACCTTGACCACACCCGTCGGCCCGATCACGACGGCGCCTTCAGCCCACGGATCACCGCCGCCACCGTCCTGGCGTCGGCGCCACGACCGACCCGCATGGCGACGCCGTCAACAGCTCTATCACGCCGGTTTCTCGCGCGGCCTTCCGCTGCCGTGTCGATCTCGTGCGCTTCCCCGCCGGTTCGGGCTCCTGTGCCGCGACCACCGCTGGAACAAACAACGGCTCCGGTGCCGGCGCATTCGCCAACGGCACCCGCGCGGACCGGCGCCAGGCGAACAGCTGCTGCGGGGACAATGCATGTCGCCGAGCCACCGCGCTCACCGTCTCGCCAGCATCGTAGCTTTCCGCCACGATCCGCGCTTTCTCCTCCGGCAACCATTCGCGCCGCCGTCCAGAACCCGTGAATATCTCAAGCCGTCGAACCGGCTCCTCGTCCCTGGACTTAAGCGTAAGCTCTGAAATCGTCATGTGTCGAAGCCCTCAAAGGCTCCGAGCATCGTCGCTCACGACAACGCGCGAAAGGTGCCAACGGGATAGCGCTTACAACGAAGTAACGGCGGTCGGGGTTGATTTGGCAAAGCGTGTTTTTCAGGTTCATGGGGCGGGTGCAAAAGGCCGCCCTGTTTTCCAGAAGAAGCTTCGCCGTGAGGAGGTTCTGAGCTTTTCGCCAAGTTGCCGCCTTGTGTTGCCGGCATGGAGGCATGTGCATCATCGGGTGCGCGAGATTCGCGCTCTTGGCTATGACGCCAAGTGATTTCCGGCTTGGTACTTTAAGCCCTATGTGAAGTTATGGCTAGGTGAGCATAACTTGACTTGGACTAACCCGCTCCGCGATTGCGGAGCGGCAAGGAGGGTGTGGTGGCACCTGGCAAAATGTTCAACCGCCCGCCCGCACATGGAAAAAATTCTGACACTCCCGCCGACAGGAGGGGCGGTTGTTGCGTTTCGAGGACGCCGCGGCGATCGTTTGAAACTTCTCTATTTTGATGGCCAGGGCTTTTGCCTTTTCAAAAGCTTATCGCCATGCATAGGCGGCTACTCTAGCAAGCCGGCGGATATAAACCTTAGCTGAAGTGTGTTTGTAACCAACCTGGGAGAAATGCGCCGCAATGCGGTCCATCTCTTCACCTAGCGCCCCGCTGCGAAGGCGCCTGAACACACTCGGATATTTGAATTAAGTTCCAACATACCACTCTCTCAGGAATACCGTGGCCGAGGAAACCGTGACCAGATACTATGTGGCGGCAAAGCTCACCAGCATGGCTGAATGGCAGGCTTCTGGCGCATGCCGCCACATACCGAAGTCCGGCACGTAAAATGGGATCGGCACCCCCAACTGTTTACGCACCAGCGATAGCGACGGGCAGTAGAATCCCGCTTCGCCCAACGTTCATCACAGCATCAAAGCTTGCGCGCGACTGAAAACCTGCTAGGCGGCCACCGAATACATAACAATCTATTCCATACGGCATTTTTTTTAACGACCGGCTTGGCTGGTGCAAAGCCGTAACCTCTCCGGGCCTGACGTACTCTTGAACGACGTACGGGTCGCGGCTGGCCCGATCCATGTGTTCCTCCCACACCTCGGAGGATGTGAGACGTCCAACCAGGACATGCTCGCCGCGCGTCGCGTTCGAAGGCTTCAGAACGAGGTTGGCCTTGTTCTCCCGGATGTGGCCGATGAGTCCGATCCGACGCCGTTCCGGGTCAGTTGTTGCTCCCGCTCTAACAAGACGGGTCCATGGAATATGACGTGAAATAAACTCGATCTGCTCGGCGTTGAAGTTCGAGCTGAATCGATCATCGCTGAGTACAGCAAGGATAGCCTTATCAGATAGTACGCACTGGGCGATCCACGGGTTTATTGAAACTACTTCGTGAGCCGCGCACGCGTGTAAGTAGGCCATACATTCCGTAGATTTAATCGTTTCTCTGACATCAAGTTTATTGTAAACCAGTTCTATGAGTTCGCCATCCGGCCCGACTAAACCACTAGGCGTTCGCTTCATTGCGGTAACATCTAGCAGCGCGGCTTTGACACCTGCGTCTCTTAGGCCGTTCACCATCCACTCTACTTCGTTTGTAAAGCGGCCGCGAAAGTTGACTACGGCGGCGGTTCTGAGTTCGCGGCCAGTCGTAGCACGATAGGCAGACGCCAGTTCCCAGACAAAGCAGTTGGGATCTTTTGCGAAAGGCTGCTTGCCCACGTCGAGCAACAGGCCACGTGTCAATGGGTTGGGTATCCGGGTCCAGACTTTCGCGGCGAGGCCGTTCTGAATAACCCCGCCAGGCCCTTCGGTGTTCGTTTCAATTATTTTATAATATCCATCGTTGCCAATAAGGCCATCCAGGCGGCATATTCTTACAATCGGCCGATGTTTTGGAAGACGAGTAACCAAATGCCGCAAATGTTTGTAGGTTGGAAACAAATCTTGCACGTCTTCATTGCAGCAATACATCTCGGCGGCGATATCAAGCAGCTTGACTACCATCTCAGCGGTAGCGCTGAGGTGATTTGCCAGTCCGCAGTCTATCGCGAGGGGCCGGAGACATACGGGATACGCCCGCCCCTCAAAGTGCATGCCCGCCTCTGCAATCGCGCTGGACAGTTCGTCTTGAGCGTCCCAGATCGCGCCTGAATCGCGAGTTGCGAACTCGCAGAGTCGGCGCTCAATTCGTGCATCCGCCTGGCTGATTGCAGGCGCTATTGCAATTTCCGCGGGGCCTGACCCCATCTGAGTTGTCATGAGCAGCTCCTATCTAGTGGCCTTGTGGTATTGCGTTTGCGAGAACCGACATATTCTTGGGACAGTGCGAGTTTAGCTCTGGGATCGAGCCGGTCTGGCGTCAGCAGACGGCCGGAGCGCGCGAATCTCAGCTTCGTATGGCGTACTGGGTCGGGCCATTTTCTGCCCCGTTTGGTCGCTGACAGGACTTAAAAGATAGTGTGTTGACGTTTTTCAGAAACTGCCAAATCTGGTGGCTTGACGCTTCCAGAGACCGCTGCCTCTCTTCGCTGATGTCGAACCACGTCGGCCCACCGCTACTGGCGGGCTTCGGTAACGGGGTCGGGTGCAGTCAAGTCCAAAAGAGATGGCAGCGAGTGGTTCGGCAACAGACTGTGTCGGCCGATTGAGGACTGTTCATTCCGAGCGCGGATCGTGTCCCAGAGAGTGGTGTAGCTGACGGCTTGGTCGCCGTGCTCTCCGGTATGGGCCGGGCTGATCAGCGTGCCACTGCTGGCAGGCTGATGAGGGGATCATCACTCATTTGGCTGATCGTTTCCAGGGTCATGTATCTGGCGCGCTGCACGGCCCATTCGTCGTTCTGTTCGAGCAGGATCGCGCCAACCAGGCGGACGAGGGCGTCGTCATTTGGGAAGATTCCGACGACCTCGGTGCGCCGCTTGATCTCGCCGTTGAGACGCTCGATCGGGTTGGTCGAGTGCAGCTTGGCGCGGTGCTCCTTGGGGAAGGTCATGTAGGCCAGCACGTCGGGCTCGGCGTCGTCCATGATTGTCGCCAGCTTCGGCACCTTCGGTCGGATCTGGTCGGCGACGGCGCGCCATTGTACGGACGCGGCCTCAGGCGTCTCCTGGGCGAAAGCGGTGGCGATGAAAGCGGAGACGACCCTGCGGCCGCTCTTACCGGCATGGGCCAGCACGTTCCTCATGAAGTGGACGCGGCACCTCTGCCATGTCGCGCACAGCACCTTGGTGACGGCCGCTTTGATGCCTTCATGGGCATCGGAGACGACGAGCTTGACGCCGCGCAGGCCGCGACGTGTCAGTTTGCGCAGGAACTCCGTCCAGATCGGCTCGGCCTCCGACGTGCCGACCTCCATGCCCAGCACCTCGCGCCGGCCGTCCGCACTGACGCCGACAGCGATGATGACGGCGACCGAGACGATCCGGCCGCCGCGGCGAACCTTCAGGTAGGTGCTCAATCCATAGGTATGGCCAGTCGCCCTCGATCGGCCGCTCGAGGAAGGCCTTCACCTTGCCGTCGATCTCCTCGCACAGCCGCGAGACTTGGCTCTTGGAGATGCCGCTCATCCCCATGGCCTTGACCAGGTCGTCAACCGACCGGGTCGAGATGCCTTGCACATAAGCTTCCTGGATCACTGCGGTCAGCGCCTTCTCGGCCATCCGGCGCGTTCGAGGAAACCCGGGAAGTAGGAGCCCTTCCTGAGCTTGGGGATGGGCAGTTCGACGGCGCCGGCCCGCGTCTCCCAGTCCCGGTCGCGGTAGCCATTGCGCTGGGCGAGCCGCAGCGGGTTCTTCTCGCCATAGGCGGCGCCGGTGGCCGTGCCCACCTCCATTTCCATCAGCCGCTCGGCGGCAAAGCCGATCATCTCCCGCAGCAGATCGGCATCCGGGGTCTTCTCCACGAGCGTGCGCAGGTTCATCATGTCGTCGGTCATCGGTGGTCCTTCCGAAATGGGTTGGCGTCAACAACCAAACCCTACCGGAAAGCGCCGATGACCACCGCAAAGCCGCTCGCTCGCTACAGCGCTACCAACGGCGCGCTCGCGAGCGGCTTCGCTACCGCCGAGCTACACCACCTGTGGGGAGTACGTCATGCCAAGCTGATGATTGCTTGTGGGTGCAAGTCCCATCCGGCCAAAGCCGTAGCGGGCAAGCCGGGACCCAGTCTTGCGGGCGTGGCGGCAACGCGGGGTCTGAAGTGTAGACAGGAGCCATGCGGGGTGCGGGAATGAGCCTCGAAAGGTGAATGTTCGCGGAGGCCGAGTGTGTTCCCTATTCACTAAGGCAATATGAGCATCGTCGCTACGCGAGACGATGCCGCTCCGCCGGGGTCGATGGCCGGATCACGCATGGAAGGTAATCATCGGAACATGAGAGGCCCGACCGGGTCCGCTGGATTGGTCTCCAGCGGGGGACAGCAGCAAGGTACTGCCAGAGCTGCCGTCCGAGCTGAGGTCGGGAGTCGGACTGGTTCATAGTACCCGTGAAGCCGTCGAAGGAAACGAGGCGAGTGGAGGGAAGGGACCAGCCTGAGGGGAGCCTGCGCGAGGAGGCCAAGGTCCGGACACAGAGCCGGGTTGCCTTGCCGCTGAACCTCGAGCGGGTGAACGCGGCGGCCAAGCATGCTGCCCAAACCCGGTTCACGGCCCTGCTGCATCACGTCGACGAAGAAGCCCTTTACCGGGCGTTTCGGCGACAGAAGCGACAGGTGAGTGCTGGGGTCGATGGGATGACCGTGGCGAAATACGAAGAGGGTCTGACGGATAACATCCGTGATCTCTGCGAACGGGTCCACACCGATCGCTACCGGCCACAGCCGGTGCGGCGGGTTTACATTCCCAAAGCCGATGGCGGTAAACGGCCTCTCGGGGTGCCGGCGCTGGAAGACAAGATCGTCCAAAGCGCGGTGGCCGAGGTGCTGAGTGCTGTCTACGAGGTCGACTTCCTGGGATTCTCCTACGGCTTCCGGCCGGGGCGGAGCCCCCACATGGCGCTTGATGCCCTGCATACAGCGATCATGAGCCAGCGTGTGAACTGGGTGCTCGATGCCGACATTCGCAGCTTCTTCGACTCGGTCGACCACGAGTGGCTGCTGCGGATGGTGGCGCACAGGATCGCTGATCGTCGTATCCTACGGCTCATTGGGCTGTGGTTGCGGGCTGGCGTCCTTGAGAGCGGCGAGAAGCAAGAGACGGACAGGGGTACCCCGCAAGGGGCGGCCATCAGTCCGCTCCTCGCCAATATCTTCCTGCACTACATCCTCGATCTCTGGGCCCACCAATGGCGTCGCCGCCATGCACACGGTCGCGTTGTGATCGTGCGTTACGCTGACGACTTCGTCATGGGCTTTGAGAAGAAGGCCGATGCAGAGGAGATGCTGTTGGCCCTCAAGGCGCGGTTGGCCGGCTTTGGCCTGACACTCCACGAGGACAAGACGCGGTTGATCGAGTTTGGGCGGTTCGCGGCCCTCTCACGACAGCGGCGTGGCGAGCGGCGACCGGAGACCTTCGCCTTTCTGGGCTTCACCCACTACTGCGGGCGGACCCGGGATGGCCGGTTCATCGTGAAGCACAAGACGGAAGGGAAACGCCTGACGCGCAAGCTGAAGGCGCTGCGCCAGGATGCCTGGCGGCTCATGCACGCGCCAATGGCTGCGCAGCACAGGTGGTTCGCCGCCGTTCTGCGTGGACACTACGGCTACTACGGCAGGCCGCACAACTATCCAGCGCTCAACGGATTCCATCGGCAAATGCGCCGGATATGGCTACGGTGTCTGAGACGGCGCAGCCAGAAAAGCCGGCGCATGGGCTGGTCGGAGTTCGAGGCCCTGACGGCGCGCTTCCCCCTGCCAACTCCGCGCATCACTCGAACTTGGGCGCAAGCACGGATATGACGCGGGTTACCCTCGGGAAGAGCCAGGTGCGGGAAATCCGCCCGCCCGGATCTGTGAGGGCGAAAGCCGAATGGCTGAGCTACTCGACCACGACCCGAGCGCGTGATCGCGAAAAGAGCGCTGGATCGCATCCCTTCTTCTGAGACCACCTCGGGTTCATGCTTCGGTCCGTGGTCAGCGCGAGGGCTGCCATCATGATGCTGGTCCAGTGTGTTAACCCGATTTGCCCATCTCGTAAGCAGCGGGCCAGCCTCCAATCCGATCACTACTATCTCGTCGCCCAAGGCTCGAAGGAAGTCGTGGAGTGCCTTTGGTTCACTCGGAACCTGGGCCTCCTTCACGATCTTTCCATGTTCTGCGGCGTGGCAATCAACGTGAGGCTTCTATCCCAGGTTGCTATGTCGTGTTGTACAACCGGAACAGACCACACTAAGCCCTGGGTAACATCACGCCCACAGAATTCGCCGTCAAAAATGCTGCTGGAAAAACAGGCCGCATTAGGCAGAAATGTAGCTTCGGACTTTCCGTCGAACTGGAGGTAACAAGGTCTCAGAGTCCGCATACGAAGAAGGCAACATGATTGGCGCGCGCGCGTGGGCGCGGCGGGCTCTATGATGGCGTTGTGTGACGGTCAGGCGGCCTGCTGATCGGTGGCTTGTCGGCTCACGCAGGCGCTTCCATTCCTAGGGTAGTAGTTCGTGCAGACGCGAGGCGGGAACATCCGCAATGCGGGCCAGGGCGTCGGCAAGCCAGGCTTTCGGGTCGACGTCGTTGAGGCGTGCCATGAGGTATAGGTCCATGTGCGCCCGGTCGCGCACTTGTCCTTCGCCAGGATGCGAATGGTGGTTCGTCCCCATGAGGGCGCTCGGCCGCGAGCACATGGCCTCGACTAGCTGGAAGAGCGGCATGACGGCGATGGTTCCGTGGCTGTCGACCTGATCGGCCAGCGTCGACAGCGGCAGGTCGATCCCCTCGGCCACTACATCGGATGGAGCGAGTACGAACGGAACCAGGAACTGCTCGCGGCCAATGCTTATGACACAGCCGGCGGCGTCAAGTCGGGCCGCGGCGGTCGCGCGCTGCTCCCGGGTTTCATCTCCTGTGGTCAATGCAGGTGAAGACTGGTTGTCATGTATGCCGGACGCGGCCAAGGTTATCCGGTATATCGCTGCGAGCGCGGCAACCTCATGATGGCCCAGGCGCGATGCATGTCGTTCAACGACTTTCGCACCGACGCGGCGGCGACCCGCGAATCGCTGGAGGCGGTTGCGCCGATGGCGATCGAAGCGGCGTTGCGCCAATGTTCGGCGACGATCAGATCTTGCTTGGCGCCACCTGGGCCGGGAGATACGGCCTCAGATTGCTCCTACTCGTCAGGGGTCGGAAATGGTGTGATGGACCAATCGATCAAGTCGACGGCATGCTGAAGTATCGCCTCGGTCTGCGCATGGGTAGGTGAAGCGGCGATGACATGTCCGATACAGTCTCGGTAGTCGCCTTTTCTGACGATCGGCGTATTGGGTTTAACATAGAATTTGGCCTCGGCGACACCTGATACGGCAGCCGCTTGACTGTCGCCACCGATCCAATCGAGGGCGCCATCGCGTTCAGCCACCAGGAACCGCGCGGCCGCAGTGTGCGAACGCCTTTTACGCAAATCGCATTCGTCGCCGATGACAAGCTTGATGTGTTCGGTGATTAGATCGACACCGTAAGCCAGCTGAACCAGTTGGGGAGCGGGAGTGCCATGAAGCCGCGGATTGACTTCAATGACGACTGGGCCATCCTTCGTCCACCGGAATTCAATGCCCGTTGGCCCCCAGCCAAGGCCGAGAGCTCGCAAACAGCTTAATGAAACTTCGGCGATGCAGTTACTCTCCTCATCAGACAGAAGGGCCGGCAAGGTGAACTGGCGATAGACAAAATGCGGAGGAGGGCCGAAGTCACAGGTGCCAATCCCAATCACCTCGTTTCCCATTATTTCAACGGTATAATGGGGGCCTTGTGCGAATTCTTCGACCAGGATACTCGGCGAGGATCGCCATAGGTGCTTCTCGCCCAACAGATGGGTCGTATATTCGGCTATGTCGTCGAGGTTGCGGCACAATCGGACTCCAATACTGCCGCCGCTGCCCACGGATGGCTTAAGAATCACCGGCAGGCCGATCTCCGCGGCAGAGCTTTCAACATCCCTCGCATTTGCTGCCAAGCGATAGGCAGGCATTGGAACGCCGGCCTCCGCGAGGAGTTGATGTTGAGTAAATTTGTCCTGGCATTGTTCAATGGATGCGGGATTCGGTCCCGGTAGATCGAAATGCCGGCAGAGCTTGCCAACTGTCGCGTAGGCCGCAGATTTGCCCACAATACCAGCAATATCATAGATCGCACGTATCCGGGAACATTCGAGGATCAGCGCATCGAGATTGCTTGTATCGACACGCATTGTCTGAATCTTTTCCACCGCAAGATAGTCGTAGCAAGTTGGGTCAGCCGAAAGGATAATTGGATGAAGGCCAAGACGCTGGGCCGCTTGGACGTATAGCAGACCACAACCCCATGGACCGCCTTCAACCAGGATGAGCGCTTTTCTTCCCATTGCTGTTGAGCCTCCGTTGCGAGCTATGCGGTGGTCAGAGTGTAGATCGGCATCAGCTATTTTGGCCGTAGCAGTCCCTTAGACCTACGATGAAGGTACCATTGTCGGCGCTCTGCAGTCGGCAAAGATTCGGTAAAATTAGGTGAAGGATCTGTTGCAACATGTTGGTTGCCGGCGGTGTGGAATGGAGCGTCTCGAGGATCTGATCTGGGCCGTGACCGATGCCGTTCTGGAGGAAGTGGCCGAATGGCAGAACCGGCCTCTCGATGCGGTCTATCCGCTCGTCTTCTTCGACGCGATCCGGGTCAAGCATCAGGGACGAGGGCTTCGTGCGCAACAAGGCCATCTACATCGCGCTCGGCATCCTGCCCGACGGCACCAAGGAGATCCTCGGCATCTGGATCGAGCAGACCGAGGGCGCCAAGTTCTGGCTGCGCGTCATGAACGAGCTGAAGAACCGCGGCATCGCCGACATCCTGATCGCCGTCGTCGGCGGCCTCAAGGGCTTTCCCGAGGCGATCGGCGCCGTCTTTCAAAACACGACGGTCCAGACCTGCATCGTGGGCCTGTTGAAGAAGTGCCGTCACGCTCTTTGATACCACTAAAACCGAGGGCGTGTGGATCTCTCGGGACAAGTCCGTCGGGAGCCTGATGACTGGGCGGACAGTGGACGGCGTATAGGGGGGATGAGCCGGATGCAGGCTTTTGCGCGGAACTGCAGGAACCAGGTCCTGATGGGAGCCGTGTGAGCTGAGAGGTTCACGCACGGTTCTGAGAGAGCGGAGGCGCGCAAGCGTCTCCGCTACTCGCCAACGCGCGTATTTTGACCGTTTTCAAGCACTTGTCCCTGGCTGGCGGCACCGCGGCCTGCAGCGGTGCTTGACCATAAAAGGCGATGTGGCGCTCCAGCATCGGCAGCAACCGCTCGCTGTCGCGCGAATTGCCGCCTCGATCACCAGATCGAGGACCATGCCGCTCCTGCCAGTGATCAGGTTGAGCTTCGGCGTCGCGGCTGCCTTAGACGATGATATGGGCATGGGGTTCGAACAGGCTGATCAGCTTCTCGCCAGCCGGTACCGGCTCGCCGGCCAGCACCCGCCGTTCGCTCTGATTGATAATACGTTCGATCAGCGGCCGATAGTGGCGGACCTGGCTCTGCCACAGTTCAATAAACGGATTGCCAAAGGTCGCGTGTGCGATCGCGATCAGCTCACGGTTACCCATGGCATCTTGTACGCTCATCGAAAAGCGGCGCCATACTGCTGTTAACTCACGAGACCATTTGGTTTGAGCTTTCCTTTTGGCGACATCAAGTCGCCTCGGACTCCAGAGCATAGGCGCCGGTCTCATCATGCACCTCGCGGCCGGTCAACGGAGGGTCGAAGACGCAGACTAGAACCAATTCGGTCTCGGCACACAGCAGGTGAGCGTCATGCTTGTTAAGCGCATAAATGATGCCCGGTCGTACGACATGTACCTCATCCGCCTGGAAGTCCGCAATGGAACCCGTTCCAGAGATGCAGTAGACCGCCTCGAGGTGGTTCCGATAGTGCATCTTGAGCCGAGCGCCCGGCTGGATCGTGGTGATATGAAAGGAGAAGCCCATCCCATCGTTCTTGAGGAGCAACCGAATGCTTTCCCAGCTCGACGTCTCAACACGCCGGGCTGTCAGTTTCTCCTCATTGAGATCCCTGACAATCATGATTCACCTCGTACGCTGCCGTATTCCTGACGCCGATCACGCTTTCGATCGCGTGGTCGAGGATGTCGAGGCCGTGGCTAAGCTGATCGTTCCCAATGACAAGGGGCGGCAGGCATTTCACGACCTCGTCTTTGGGACCGGCAGTCTCGACGATGAGGCCCGTCTGGAAGGCGGTCCTGACGACCTGACGGGCAACCTCGCCAGACTTCAGATCGAGGCCCCTCATCATGCCACGACCCTTGGCTGATATTCGCCCTGGACCGTACTTCCGTGCGATCTGCTCAAGTCGGTTTTTCATCAGATTGCCTTTCTCGCTGACGGACACTGCAAAGCTCTCCGTTCGCCAGAAGTGCTCGAGGGCTGCTCTGGCGGTCACGAAAGCATGGCAATTCCCGCGGAACGTGCCGTTGTGCTCTCCCGGCTCCCACCTGTCGAGTTGTCGATCAATTAGGACGAGGGCCATGGGTAGGCCATAGCCCGATATCGATTTCGCCATCGTGACGATGTCCGGGCGGAGACCGGCCGCCTCGAAGCTGAAGAATGCATCGGTCCGGCCAACGCCCGCCTGAACGTCATCTACGATCAGCAGAGCTCCGTGTTTGCGCGCAATGGCCGCCACCTTGCGCAGCCACTCCGTGCCGGCGACGTTCAGGCCGCCTTCGCCTTGAACTGTCTCGACAATCACCGCCGCCGGCGCGTCGACTCCGCTGGAGGGATCTGAGAGCAGGCGATCAAGATAATCGGCGGTGTCTACAGCGGATCCAAAATAGCCGTCATAGGGTAGCCGCGTGACACCGCCGAGCAGCTGACCGGCGGCCGCGCGGTGGTATCGGTTGCCGGTGCAGGAGAGAGCGCCAAGGCTCCCGCCATGAAAGCCATTGGTGAAGGCTATGATGTTGGGCCGACCAGTGATCTTGCGCGCTAGCTTGAGGGCTGCCTCGACCGCGTTCGCGCCGGTCGGGCCTGGAAACTGCACCACATAGTCTAGTTGTCGCGGCCTAAGGATCGTCTCCTGGAATTCTCGCAGAAAGGACTCTTTGGCTTCGTTATACAGATCGAGGCCATGGGTGATGCCGTCGCCCTCAATGTAGTCGGCGAGCGCGGATTTCAGCTCTGGAGGATTGTGCCCGTAATTTAAACTCGAGCAACCCATGAGAAAGTCGATATAGGCCGTCCCATCTCGCGCAAATAGATGAGTCCCTTTTGCCTTCGCGAAAACTACGGGAAAGCTTCGGGCGTAGCTGCGCACTTCAGACTCAAGATGATTGAAGATAGCGAATTCCTCCTCGTAATCTGGCGCACTTTGGAGAATCGTCGTTTCTTCCTTACTTAAATATTGACTTGGCATGCCAACGGGAATGGTTGCGGGACATAGGGAGCGTTCGATAGGGCCGATCGCTATCGTGTACTCGCTCTCATGCTGTCCCTTAAAATGAATATCGCGATCGAACCGCACAGCCTGCCGGATTGACGCGCGCAAACTCCGAGCCACACCTGCGAAGAGCAACTTGGACGTCGTGTTGCGAAGCGTCACCGTGGCCTTGATGTGCGTCACGCTCTCGCAAGATGGCCTGTTCAGGGCTGAGATGATCAGCCCTTTGCCCACCCCCAAGTTGCGTACCTCAGGATGCACGGCAATCTGCCAAATGAAGAGCGTCGACGGCTCGCTTGGCCGCCGGTAAGCGGCCAGCCAGCCAACGATCTCTCCAGCTCGCTCCGCGAGCACGCAGGTATCGGCGAAATCTGTGCAGAGCAGGAGCTCACAGTAAAACGAGTTGCGGTCTAGTTGCGGGCAGAGCGCGATAAGACCCCGCACATCGGCTGCATGACTGTCTGTCGGTTTTCGGAATGTCACTGGCGGCAACTGCACGCTGCGTGGCAACGAGAAGCGCTGGCTATCACTGACCATTCGAACCCTCCCGGCGAACACCAGTGCCGCCTCGCGTCGTGTTTCACGAGAGGACTTCTCAAAAGTCATACCAACTGCGCCGAGGGAGCCTTAGACATATTTTTCTCCGTTTTGTTCAATGACTTGTACCCGGAGTGCAGCATGCAGCCAGGCCGAAAACAATGTGTCGCGGATTCGACAAACACGACAGTAGGTGTCGGCTGCCCCCCGTTTTCTCAGGAATGGTGACGGGGTGAGCGAGGCATGTTTTTGGTCTGCGACTACATTTCGAAGAGGTACTTTGCCGTGGATCTGGCCGGAGTGACTATCCCATCGTATTCCAAGATCGTGTCCACAGACGTGGTGTAGCTGACGGCCTTGATCACCGTGCTCTCCGGCATGGGCCGGGATGATCAGCGCGCCACTGCCGGCAGGCTGGTGACGCTGCCCGCCTGTCGGAACAATCTGGTTCCAACAGGCTGCGACATACCAGCCGCCAGCGCAGTATCGCTTATCATCCTCTGCGCTTTCCCCAACCAGAATCGTTGGAGTTCAGATCGCCCCGCAACTGGCGGCCGTCTCGGTGACGGCAGCGGCGCTCGTCCAGAACGGTGTGATCGTCGCTTTCGAATGCCCATCGCAACCTCCTTCGTTCAGGTGTTGCGATGACCGCTTGAACCCGCCCAATATACGAGCGAGTGCAGTTCCAGCGGCTGATGACCGACCAAGGCATCACCTGTTCGATGAGCTGGTCCGGCAATGTCTGGGACAATGCGGCGATGGAGAGCTTCTTCTCGTCACTCGAAGCCGAGAGAGGACGGCCCGCAAGGTCTACAGGACGCGGGATGCCGCCAGGGCGGGTTTGTTCGACTACATCGAGCGCCATACAATCTCAAGCGCCGCCACTCGACGCTGGGCTACCCCCCCCACAGTCGCTCTAATGCGGTTCAAGTCACCCACGTATATTGGTAGCTATGACGACCTTGAGGGCAAGCTATATTCGCTCTCGAAACGAAAATGTTGAAATAAAAATCACTAGAAGGGTTTGAGTGTTGTTCCGGAGAGGCGCGCCCGACTAATGACGGATTGGCGTTTAACGGAAAGCTGCTCCGTTGTCGGTAGGGCAGGGTGGCAGGCATAGTGACGATGGTGATGTTGCGGTTCGGCCGAAGCCTCAATGGCGGTGCTGCCAGTTTGCGGTAGAACCGCGAGCCTCACAGGCGAGCGAGGATCGCAGGAACGCTTAAATATCAGCATTAGGAAGGCGCGACGGTGAATAAGATCTTTGATCACAGCAACGTTATGTATGTGAAAAATGTCCCTCGAAAAGGCCGCGGTGTATTTGCTAACACCCCGTTCACGGCTGGAGATGTAATTGAACGAGCGCCAACGTGGGGATTTAATAGTGCGGAAGTCGCACTACTAGATCGTACAGGTTTGTTTGAATATTACTTTGTGCGTCATGATAGACAACTTAAAAACGATTCTAAGGCCGGATACGTTATTTTCGGATTTATTTCAGTAGTGAATCACTCTTCGCTGCCGAACGCGAAAATATTTTGGTCGGATGAAGATTCTGGCGCGTGGGCTACGCTTGTAGCAGCAAAATACATAAAGGTTGGCGAAGAAATAACCCACCACTATACGAATATCTCTTCTTATCCACATTATATCAAATTCATTGAATGAAGCGCATTCGCCAGGCGGGATCCTGAGCACCCGCGCAATATCCTCGGGATGGGGTCAGCACCTTCACCTCGCGGCACACTGTGCCCGTTTCGTCGACGATGCAAATGCGGTCTCCTTCACCGAGACGTCCAATCCTGCACAATGTTTCATGCTACGCTTCTCCTTCCCGATAGCTTGTGGCTGTTCCAGGGAACCGACCACGGTTTATCATCAGCTCGAAGCGCAGCAACTTGATGGCGTCACCGCCAAACGATGAGGCTCAAGCCGAATACCCCAACTGTCGATCATGCCCGCCGTGGGACTGGCCTCGCGCCCGGCTCGTTCACGATCCACATCGTGGACGGTCTGAACAGAAACCGTCGCGCCAGTTCTCGCAACCAGCCATAGACCGTCTGCCAGGCTCCAAAGTGGATCGGCAGCATCCGCCAGCCGCAACCCGAACGGACCAGGTAGCGCACCGCATTGATCACCTCGATAATCAACCTCGCGCGGACGGCCACGCCGCCCAGGCTTGGGCATCAGCGGCGCGAACTGCTCCCACTCCTCATCCGTCAAATCAGACGGGTAGCGCTTGGTCTTCTTGGGATCTGGGCCATCCGGCCACGGCTCTCCTTTGTCCACATCCACAGCTTGAATCAGGCAAGCCCACATGCTCGACGCCCTCCAGCGCGATCCGATCCCGCTCGCCGACCGTGCTTACGACAGCGACGCCATTCGCGGCCTCGCCGCAGAGAAAGGAGCCTGGCCAACATCCCGCCTAAGAAAACCCTAACCGGCAGCTTCTCTTTCAGCGCATGGGTCTACAAACAGCGCAACCTCGTCGAGCGATACTTCAACAAGCTCAAACATTTCAGAGGCATAGCGACCCCAACGACCGCGATCCGCGAAACTTTCTCGCAGCGATCAAACTCGCTTCAGTTCGCATATGGTTGCGGGCTTATGAGTCTGCGGCCTAGCTAGTCTCTCATGTTCCCTGTCAAGGTTGAAGGCAAGAAGGCTCGCCTGCTTGGCAGGTTTGCGAAGCAGTCGGACCGGCTGAAGCTGCACAGGGCTGGGGGTGGAGCTCAGAGACGACGGTTGATCAGACTCTCATCCGCGGGTTGGGTACCGGCCTTCCGTATCTTCGTCTCGGGGCTGTCCTCGGTCTAGAGGGCGGGCGTCGGGCGCATCGGCTTGGCCACATAACTAGCGACGGGAGTTCCCCACCGTGGCCCCACCCCCAACACTGTGCAGCGGGTTGGGTCGAGACCGGCTATGACGGCGCGACCTCCCGACCGATGGCCCACAAGAAGGCGGCCATCTCGCGTGCGATCGCAGCCACGACCACCGGCGGCTTCTTGCCGGCGGCGCTGAGGCGACGATAGCGGGCG
>NZ_JAMYVQ010000046.1:0-37711 GCF_040324155.1 Mesorhizobium sp. M0011
TGCGGCCATAGGCGGCGGTGACGTTCTTCACCGACAGGAACGGCGTCGTGCCGGGTTTCTGCTCCTGGTGTTCGATCTCATGCACCGAGACAAGCGCGTTGGTATATTCTTGTCGCGGCTCCTTGATGATCTGCCTTGTGCCGCCCCATTCGACCAGCCTTCCATGGCGCAGCACCATGATTTCGTCTGAGACCTGGGCGACGACGGCAAGGTCGTGCGTGATGTAGAGCGCCGCGACATGGGTGTCGCGGATGGCGTCCTTGATCGCCGCCAGCACATCGATCTGCGTCGTCACGTCGAGCGCCGTGGTCGGCTCGTCGAAGACGATCAGGTCGGGTTCGGAGCAGAGCGCCATCGCCGTCATCACGCGCTGCAACTGGCCGCCCGAGACCTGGTGGGGAAAGCGTTCGCCGATGGTTTCAGGGTTCGGCAGGCTGAGCTTCCTGAACAGCGCGACGGCGCGCTTTTCGGCCTCGGCGCGCGTCGCGGTGCCGTGCAGCAGCGTGGCTTCCACCACCTGATCCATCAGCCTATGCGCCGGGTTGAAGGCGGCCGCCGCCGATTGCGCGACATAGCAGACCTCGCGGCCGCGTAATTTGCGGAAGCCGTCCTTGCCGCCCTTCAGGATGTCGCGGCCGTTCAGGATGACCTCGCCGCCGGTGATGCGCACGCCACCGCGCCCATAGCCCATCGACGACAGGCCGATGGTCGACTTGCCGGCTCCGGATTCGCCGATCAGGCCGAGCACCTTGCCCTTCTCGAGCGTCAGCGAGACATCGTGCACCAGCACGATGTTCTTCGGCGGCTCGCCGGGCGGGAAGACGGTGGCCTCGATGCGCAGATTGCGGATGTCGAGCAGCAGGCCCGACTTCGGTTGCCCGGCCTTCGCTTTGCTGTCGGCCATCACCCGCGTCCTCCCTTGAGGCTTGTCGTCCGGTTGAGCACCCAGTCGGCAACCAGGTTGACGGAAATCGCCAGCAGGGCGATCGCCGCCGCCGGGATGAGCGCGGCCGCGATGCCGAAGACGATGCCGTCCTTGTTTTCCTTGACCATGCCGCCCCAGTCGGCATCCGGCGGCTGCACGCCAAGGCCGAGAAACGACAGTGTCGACAGGAACAGCACCGCATAGATGAAGCGCAGGCCGAGTTCCGAAACCAGTGGCGACAATGCGTTGGGCAGGATTTCGCGGAAGATGATCCAACCGCTGCCCTCACCACGCAGTTTCGCCGCCTCGACATAGTCCATGACGTTGATGTCGACGGCGACCGCGCGCGACAGGCGATAGACGCGGGTCGAATCCAGAATGCCCATCACCAGGATCAGCGTCACCAGGTTGGTCGGTAGCACGGACAGCACGACGAGACCCATGATCAGCGTCGGGATAGACATCAAGAGATCGACGAGGCGTGACAGCAGCGTATCGAACCAGCCGCCGAAGACGGCCGCCGAGAAGCCGAGGATGGCGCCGAGCGAGAATGACAGCGCGGTGGCCAGCACCGCGATGAACAAAGTGATGCGGGCGCCGTAGATCATGCGCGACAGAAGATCGCGGCCGAGATTGTCGGTGCCTAGCAAATGAGCAGCCGACATCGGTTCCCAGACATCGCCGACGATTTCGCCATTGCCGTGCGGCGCGATCCAGGGGGCGAAGACCGCCGCCAGGACGAACAATGCCGTCAGCACGATGCCGATCAGAGCGGGGATGGGGATGCGTTTGATATCGAGCATATCCGCCCCCTATTTCGGGTGTCTGAGACGCGGATTGGCGACGATAGCCCCGATGTCCGCAATGATGTTCAGGCTGATGTAGACGGCGGCGAAGATCAGGCCGACCGCCTGCACCACCGGCACGTCGCGTTTGGTGACGTGGTCGACGAGATACTGCCCCATGCCCGGATAGACGAAGATCACCTCGACCACGACGACGCCGACGATCAGATAGGCGAGGTTGAGCATGACGACGTTGATGATCGGCGCGATGGCATTGGGGAAGGCGTGCTTGCGGATGACGTTGAAGGCCGACAGGCCTTTCAGTTCCGCCGTCTCGACATAGGCCGACTGCATGACATTGAGGATCGCCGCACGTGTCATGCGCATCATGTGGGCGAGCACGACCAGCGTCAGCGCCGTTGCCGGCAAGGCGATCGCCTGCATGCGCTCGCCGAAAGGCATGCCGTCATAGACGGTCGAGATGCCGGGGAAGATCTGCCACTTCACGGCGAAGAAATAGACGAGCACATAGCCGATGAAGAATTCGGGGAAGGAGGTCGAGGCAAGCGCAAGTCCCGAGATCAGCTTGTCGACCCAGCCATTGCGGTAGCGCACCGCGATCAGGCCGAGGATAATCGCCAGTGGTACCGCGACGACCGCCGCCCAGAAGGCGAGGAACAGCGTGTTCCACAGCCGGCCCTTGATCGACGTGGCGATATCCTGGCCGCTCGACATGGCGGTACCGAGATCGCCGGTCACCACGCCGCCGAGCCAGCGGAAATACCTGATATAGGCCGGCGCATTCAGCCCGAGCTGCTCACGCAGATTGGCTAGCGACTCCGGCGTCGCCGACTGCCCGAGAATGGCTTGCGCGACATCGCCGGGCAGAATCTGCGTGCCGGCGAAGATCAGGACCGAAACGGCAAGCACCAACAAGATGCCCAGCGCAACGCGCTGGGCGATCAGCACCACTATTGAAGAAGACATAAGTACTCGGCGTGGTTCAGGTCTTGAGCCAGCACTTCGAAAGCGCGTAGCCCCCCATCATCTCTTGGTTGCCGTCCTCGTACCACCCGCCGACCTGCGGCCCAGTCGCGTCGATGAAGTCGTTGAACATTGGAACGATGGCGCCGCCTTCGTCACGGACGATTTGGCCCATATCGGCATAGAGCTTCTTGCGCTTGTCGGCATCTAGTTCCGCGCGTGCCTCGAGAAGCATCTTATCGAACTTCTCGTTGAAGAAGCGGGTATCGTTCCACTGAGCCTTGGAATAGTACGCAGTCGAATACATCTGGTCCTGCGTTGGACGGCCCCCCCAATACGACGCAGAGAAGGGTTGCTTGTTCCAAACTTCAGACCAGTAACCATCACCTGGTTCGCGCTTGATCTCAATCTTAATGCCGGCCTTGGCGGCGCTCTGCTGGTAGAGTTGGGCGGCGTCGACGGCACCGGGGAAGGCGACGTCCGACGTCCGAAGGAGCACTGATCCCGAGTGTCCGGATTTCTTGTAATGGAAAGCTGCCTTGTCGGGATCGAAGGTGCGTTGCTCCATCTCCGTGAAGAGTGGATAGGACTTGTTGATCGGCGTGTCGTTGCCAACCGAGCCATAGCCCTTCAGGATCTTCTGTACGAGCTCTTCCCGGTCGACCGCGAATTTCAGCGCGAGCCGCAAGTCGTTGTTGTCGAAGGGGGCTGTGTTGCAGTGGGCAAGGAACAAATAATGGCCATGGCCACTCACGTTGCGGATCGCAATCCCCGGGAGACGCTTGATAAGGTCGACCACCTTAGGTTCGACACGGTTGATCATGTGAACCTGGCCCCCCTGCAGGGCCGACATGCGGGCGGTGGCATCGTTGATGATGATGATCTCGATTTGGTCTGCGAAGCCGCGGTCATCGCGCCAATAATTGGCAAATTTTTCGCCGCCGAGGCGGACACCGCTTTGATTGACAGTGACCTTGTAAGGACCGGTGCCGATACCTTCGGTCGGATTGTCCTTGCCCCCGTTGGGCTGAATCATAAGATGGTAGTCATCCATCAGGAAAGGAAGGTCGGCATTGGCTTCCTTGAGTGTGAAGACCACGTTCTGGCCATCGACGGCAATCTTTTCGATACCCTGCATAATACCAAGTGCGCCAGACTTGGAATTGGCATCGGAATGGCGCTCCATGGTGGCGACGACGTCTGCCGGCGTCATTTCCTTGCCATTGTGAAACTGCACGCCCTTACGGATTTTGAAGCTCCAGATCTTCGCGTCCTTTGACGCGCCCCATTCTTCGGCGAGCGCGGGTTGAAGTTCGCGCTTGGCGTCGATCTGCACGAGTTGTTCGCCCCACTGACGGCCAAAGAAGTATGATACTTGGCTCTCGAAAATTGCGGGATCCAGACTGTCGGTGGCTGCACCACCCTGCATGCCGGCCTTCAACACCCCGCCTTTGACGGGGCTTTCCGCGCGTGCCGACGGCGTGAACAGGGAGTTCGCGACGGCTACGCTTACCCCGATGGTGGCCGCACGTCCTAGAAACCCACGGCGAGACATTTCGCCGTTCGCGACAATTTCACTAAAAAAACGCGTTTTATCGGTCATCGCAGTTCCCCTTAAGCGCATGCCTTCGTGGCTATTAGATGCATTTTGGAGAACCTGACGATGCCTGTCCAACAACGAATTGATATAGACTGATGAAAAAACGATATCGGGCAACCTGTAGGATTCGGAACCTGATCGGTCGGAGAGAAAGCCAGCTATAAATAACAGTGTCATGCTCGGGATGACGGCGGCCGCACTTACAACTATGCACCTGCAGCTCTTAAGCAGCTTTGGTCAGAAAATTTTGGGTCCGAACTCAGCCTTACCTCGCGGGGCGGTCGCTCAGGCAGGCGCTCCTATTCTGTCTTTAGGGCCTAGATCGTTCTTCCAACGACAGATTGGGTTGTATTGGGCAATTGGCAACCCTCCGCCGGCTTCGGCGTCTGCTGTGATCAAAAGAGGAGCTTGAATGCAGGCTTTAATCTAAGCGATCTCACCACGGCATCACCTCATACCAAATGATTGTTGGACACGCATTAATTTACGCCCCATGCATCATTGGTCTACTGCGCTAACCAGCAAGGTGGCATCGGTGCGGCGCCCTGCTGAGGGAGCAAAACCGACGTGCCACTGGCCGTTTCCTGTAGAGGCAGCCTAGATGGCGCTTTCTATCGCCGTCAGCAGCGAAACGAGAGAATCATTGCGGCGGTGCCAGGTACCTTTATTTCGATCGAGCTGCGAATGATCCGCAAACTGGCAAGCTTACTTAACCCCTACCTTTCCGAGAACCTTTGCAACGACCTAGCCGTGTTGATCGTTACATTGCCCTTGGTCGGGCTAATTCTTGCATTTCTTTCGCAAGACGCCGGACAAATGGATGCACCAGGTGTGCAATTTTGGCCGGTTCCCAGTACTTCACTTGTAATGCCGCCGCGCTGACGCTTGGCCCATCCTGATCACTCCTTTGCCGGAATTCCGTTTGATGTTTTACGATTTTCTAAGAAATGTGGGCGAATGCGCGATTTCTTTCTAACGCAGGAGGATCGCGCATTTCGCACAGAAGTTCGCGCCTTCATGTCACGTGAGCTTGCTCCGAAAGTCGATTTGATTGAGCGTGATCAGGATTTTGACGCGCAATTCGCAATCGTGCGCGCCTTGGGACAGGCTGGTTACTTGAAACTAATGTTTCCTGATCTCTATCGTGGAGCATTGCCAAAACCGGGCCTTACCCATGCAGTAATCGTTTCTGAGGAAGCGGCCCTCCTGAATTACGCCTTCGAGACTACCATTGCCACCGCATTGTCCTGTGCGTACCCCATCCACCGATTTGCCCGAGAGGCTTTGCGCGAGCGCTACCTGATGCCAATTCTTGAGGGTCGATCCTTAGGATCAATTTGCATGACCGAGCCCACAGTTGGCTCGGATAGTGCGGGCATGGCGACCAGGATTCGCTTCGATGAAGGAACCAGCGAATGGGTAGTATCCGGCCTTAAGCGTTATATTTCCAACGCCTCAAAGGCAGATGTCTATATCGTCTGGGGTGTGACCGATCCCGACGTACCGCCCCAAAAAGGTTTAACGGCGGTTCTCATTCCCGCAGGCCTCAAGGGTATGAGCTTCCCGAGGCTGTACGACTTCATGGGGCGACGCGGATCAATCGTCGGCGAAGTCGCGATGGATGAGGTGCGCGTTCCCGAGGAGAACTTGTTGGGCGAGGTGAATGGCGGTTTTAATATCATGCTGAGCGCTTTCAATTTCGAACGGGTGATCCTCGGCGGTTCCGGTTTGGGCGTGGCGCGCGCCGCCTTCGAAATCGCGACTCAGCACGCACAGTCACGGGTCAGTTTCGGCCAAAAGCTTGGTCAGAAGCAGTTGATCTGGGACATGATTGCGCAGATGAGCTGGAAAATCGACGCGGCCGAACTGCTAACGCATCGAGCGGCCAAAATGTACGATTCCGGGATCGGTGGCAAATACCTCATGCGCGAGGCTAGTCAAGCCAAACTGGTTGCGACTGAAACAGCTGTTTTCTGCGCGGACCGCACGGTTCAAATTCTCGGGGGTGATGGCGTGACCCGCCAATACGGCAAAGCCGAACAATTATACCGTGATGCTCGGACGCTGCCGATCGTTGGTGGCACCACTGAGATGTGCAAGTACCTCATCGCGGCGCGAGAGATGCCATCTATCCGGCTCAATCTCTAGTCCAGGTTCAGGCGCTATGCACATTGCTCGCATCCTAGAAGCTTCTGCCGACCGATATCCCGATCATATAGCTTTGGTCTATGAGGATCGTCGCTGGACTTATCGAGAGTGGCTAACTCGAGTTCGGCGCTTCGCCCAGGCGCTGTCCGATCTTGGCGTTCGCCCGGGTGATCGGGTCGCATTTTACATTTCAACCTCAGAAAATTCAGTGACCACCTTCTTCGCCTGCCAGTTTCTCGGTGCAGTGGCCGTACCGATGAACTTCCGCCTGTCTCCAGGAGAGGCCGCCTATATTCTAAAGGACTCCGGCGCGCGCGTCCTAGTCTACGGAAGAGCGCTGACTGACAACGCGCTTAGAATCGCAGAACAGGTTCATTCCGTCCATGATTTCATCGGTTGCGCATATCATCGGAGCAACATCCCACAAGGACATCATCATTTCGACGGGTTGATCGAGCTGTCGCCGGATCGCGGTGAGCCACGCCCGGTTCCGACCGGAGATACGATTTCATCACTCGTCTATACCTCGGGTACCACCGGACGACCGAAAGCTGTGATCCATACTCACGCAAACGACGTTGCCATCGCAATGAACTGCGTGATGGAATACTCACTACGACATGATGACCGTGCGCTACATATAGCGCCGCTCTATCACGTCGGCGGAATGCAAGCCTATTTCATTCCACACCTTCTGGTAGGCGGTACCAATGTGGTGATCGGGCGCTACGATTCTGAACGCACTCTCCGCACCATCGCTGCGGAGCGGATTACCACCCTTTTTGCAGTACCGACACAGATTCAGGAAATGCTGTTTCATCCGGATTTCGCCAGTTTCGACGTTTCCTCGTTGAGACTTGTTACGACCGGCGGGGCAGCAATTTCTTCAAGTACCATGGAGCGGGTCATGGCTGAATTCTGCCGTGGCATATTCAATGGCTACGGAATGACTGAAGCCTCACTGACGCTGATGCTGCATCCGGAAGATGCGTTACGGAAGCTTGGCTCATGCGGCAAACCCACGTTGATTTCAGAATGCCGCATAATCACCGACGATCCGAACCGTGAAGTGGCGCCTGACGAACAGGTAAGCCAAGGGACTGTCGGTCAGCTGATAGTGCGCGGGCCACAAGCGATGACCGGTTACTGGAATAAACCCTTTGAGACTCAAAAAAAACTCAAGGCCGGCTGGATTTATACCGGGGACCTGTTCAGCCAAGACGAAGACGGATTCTACTATTTCCACGGACGCGCCGACGACCTGATCATATCAGGCGGCGAGAACATCTACCCGCGCGAGGTCGAGGAGATTCTGTATCGCTGTCCTGGAGTAAAGGAGGCTTCAGTTGTTGGCTTGGCGGATGCGAAATGGGGCCAAATCGTCGTCGCCTTTGTTGTGCGTTCCGATCCGAGCCTCGAGGTGGCAACACTTGACGCGCAGGTCCGGCGTAGCCGAGATCTTGCATCGTACAAATGTCCCAAGCGATACGAGTTCCTGGATGCCTTGCCGACTAACCCTAGCGGCAAGGTTTTAAAGCGGGAGCTGATCGCGCGCTACGATATAACTTCGCCCAAACAAGTTGCTCGGGGCTAACCACGATGGCAACGCCCATATACGATTTTCTCCACGACAGCAGTGCGGATTCGATTCCTGGGGAGGTGCTGTGTCTAGGACGGCGTTGGCTAGCATCGACTCGATCGCGCGCACGTTTGGGATGAGTATTAGAAACCTCGGGCGTCTTTTCCAGCGGTATGCTGATTCCTCGCCCGCCCGGTACTACAAAACTCTTCGTCTTGAGCACGCGCGGGATTTGCTACTCCACACCAATCTGGCAAATGTCGATATCGCCATCGCGACTGGGTTCTGCTCGAGTTCATATTTTTTTGCGTCCTACAACAAGGCATTTCGGACATACGCCGTCTAAGGGACGTCTGAAAAGTCGCTGAGGTTCAACTGAGCGCGGTATTTGGGCCGACTGTCGCCGCTAGGTGTCAGCTCACGAGGCTTCGCGCAGACTCTGCCTTGCGGCAGCGCTGTGCAAGTCCGGGATTTACCGAAATACGCACGAATTGTGAGGCGGGCCGCCCTATGCCGGGGGCCTTTGCGGTCGAGCGGCCCGGGAACACATGTACGCATCCGGTGAAGTCGTCACCGGAGGGGTACGAACACATTTCCCGGCCAGCGACCGCAGCCAGCGAGCATCGACCCTATAACCTAGCTGTTTAGTCCCGACGCTTTGTGTCGCCATTGTCGCGTCCGCTACACGGGCTGTTCCGACGATCCTTTCTTGGAACTCAAGCTAAACCCCTGAAAAGCAACCATGAAATTATTCTTCGGTTGGATCAGCCAAATTGGCATGAGTCTTGAGATCCTTAGGTGCGAGGCGGCTAGAGCTGCCCGACCGGCATTCAAGTCGCGGCAGCCGCGATGAATGGGAACGAAGGAAGGAAAGCTACATGTCAGGTTTGCGTCAGATCGCCTTTTACGGCAAGGGCGGCATCGGCAAGTCCACCACCTCTCAAAATACGCTCGCCGCCCTGGTCGACCTCGGGCAGAGAATCCTCATCGTCGGCTGCGACCCCAAAGCCGACTCCACCCGCCTGATCCTGAACGCGAAGGCGCAGGATACGGTCCTGCATCTCGCGGCAGAGGAAGGTTCGGTGGAAGACCTGGAACTCGCGGACGTGCTCAAGGTCGGCTACAAAGGCATCAAATGCGTGGAGTCGGGCGGACCCGAGCCAGGTGTCGGCTGCGCCGGCCGCGGCGTGATCACCTCGATCAACTTCCTCGAGGAGAACGGCGCCTACGACGATGTCGACTATGTCTCCTACGACGTGCTCGGGGATGTGGTGTGTGGCGGTTTCGCGATGCCGATCCGCGAGAACAAGGCCCAGGAAATCTATATCGTCATGTCCGGCGAGATGATGGCGCTCTATGCCGCCAATAACATCGCCAAGGGCATCCTGAAATACGCCCATTCGGGCGGCGTGCGGCTCGGTGGCCTGATCTGCAACGAGCGCCAAACCGACCGCGAGCTCGACCTCGCCGAAGCGCTGGCTTCCAGGCTCAATTCCAAGCTTATCCACTTCGTGCCGCGCGACAACATCGTCCAGCACGCCGAGCTCAGGAAGATGTCTGTGATCCAGTATGCGCCGGACTCGAAGCAGGCCGGGGAATACAGGGCGCTGGCCGAGAAGATTCACGGGAATTCGGGCCAGGGCACCATCCCGACCCCGATCACCATGGAGGAGCTCGAGGACATGCTGCTCGACTTCGGCATCATGAAGACCGACGAGCAGATGCTTGCCGAGCTTCAGGTCAAGGAAGCGGCCAAGGCGGCCGCACAGTAGCGACCGCTGCCGACATGAGGCGCCGCCCTGACCTGGTGCGCCTTTCAAAGAACGGCGCCTCGTCGGTGAGGCGTCACCCTGAACCTTGAAAGGGGTCCCATGAGCCTGGAATACGAGAATGACGGTGCCCTCCATGCGAAGCTTATCGAGGAGGTGCTGTCGCAATATCCTGACAAGTCGGCGAAGCGCCGCAAAAAGCACCTCAGCGTTGCAAAGAGCGGCGACGAGGCTGGCGAGGAAAGCGAGGTCCTTTCCGAATGCGATGTCAAATCGAACATCAAGTCCATCCCCGGCGTGATGACGATTCGCGGCTGCGCCTATGCCGGCTCGAAAGGCGTGGTGTGGGGTCCAGTCAAGGATATGGTCCATATCTCGCACGGGCCGGTCGGCTGCGGGCAATATTCCTGGTCTCAACGCCGCAACTACTACGTCGGCACGACCGGCATCGACACGTTCGTCACGATGCAGTTCACCTCCGATTTTCAGGAGAAGGACATTGTTTTCGGCGGCGACAAGAAGCTGGAACGGGTCATCGACGAGATCGAGGAACTGTTTCCGCTGAACAAGGGCATGACTGTGCAATCCGAATGCCCGATCGGCCTGATTGGCGACGACACCGAAGCTGTGTCCCGCAACAAGGCCAAGGAGCACGAAAAGACAATCGTGCCGGTGCGCTGCGAGGGCTTTCGCGGCGTCTCGCAATCCCTCGGCCACCACATCGCCAACGACGCGATCCGAGACTGGGTGTTCGAGAAGAAGGAAGTGGAGTTCGAGGCCGGCCCGTACGATGTCAATGTGGTCGGCGACTACAATATCGGCGGCGACGCTTGGGCTTCGCGCATCCTGCTTGAGGAGATGGGCCTGCGCGTGGTCGGCAACTGGTCGGGCGACGCTACGCTGGCCGAAATAGAGCGGGCGCCAAAGGCGAAGCTAAATCTCATCCATTGCTACAGGTCGATGAACTACATCTGCCGCCACATGGAGGAAAAGTATGGCATCGCCTGGATGGAGTACAATTTCTTCGGCCCCTCCCAGACCGAAGCCTCTCTGCGCAAGATAGCCAAGCACTTCGGGCCGGAAATCGAGGCCAAGGCCGAGGTGGTCATCGCCAAATACCGGCCGTTGGTCGATGCCGTAATCGCCAAGTACCGGCCGCGCCTCGAAGGCAGGACGGTGATGCTCTATGTCGGCGGGCTGCGCCCCCGTCACATCGTCACGGCATATGAGGACCTGGGCATGGTGATCGTCGGCACTGGCTACGAATTTGGCCATAACGACGACTATCAGCGCACCGGCCACTACGTGAAGAAGGGCACCCTGATCTATGACGACGTGACTGGTTACGAGCTGGAGAAGTTCATCGAAGGGATCCGTCCTGATCTCGTGGGCTCCGGCATCAAAGAAAAGTACCCGGTCCAGAAGATGGGCATACCGTTCCGTCAAATGCATTCCTGGGATTATTCCGGCCCGTATCATGGCTACGACGGCTTCGCCATCTTCGCCCGCGATATGGATCTGGCCATCAACAACCCGGTCTGGAACCTCTACGACGCCCCCTGGAAGAAAAAAGCCGAGCCGTCGGCAGCGATCGCAGCCGAATGAAGCCCTGGCCTCCCGTAAGCCGGGAGGCCGTTAAACGCCTGTGGCCCTTTGTC
Organism: Mesorhizobium sp. M0011; assembly: GCF_040324155.1. NCBI lineage: Bacteria > Pseudomonadati > Pseudomonadota > Alphaproteobacteria > Hyphomicrobiales > Phyllobacteriaceae > Mesorhizobium > Mesorhizobium sp. M0011. The sequence continues at coordinate 11,449 of NZ_JAMYVQ010000046.1, forward strand.
CGCGGGAGACTTGAAACGTTTCGACGTCCCTGTGCCGCCGTATGGCGGGCCAGCTGGAAAGAGGTAACCACCCATGCCGCAATCGGCTGAAAAAGTTCTCGACCACGCGCCCCTGTTCCGCGAGCCGGAATACAGGCAGATGCTCGCCGAGAAGAGGCTGAATTTCGAATGTCCTCACCCGGACCAGATCGTTACCGACCAAGGCGAATTCACCAAGACGTGGGAATACCGCGAAAAGAACCTTGCTCGCGAAGCGCTTGTCGTGAACCCCGCCAAGGCCTGCCAGCCGCTCGGCGCGGTGTTCGCGGCCGCAGGCTTCGAGCGAACCATGTCCTTCGTCCACGGCAGCCAGGGCTGCGTCGCCTATTACCGCTCGCACCTGTCGCGCCATTTCAAGGAGCCTGCTTCGGCGGTTTCCTCCTCGATGACCGAGGACGCGGCAGTGTTCGGCGGCCTGAAGAACATGGTCGACGGGCTCGCCAACACGTACCAACTCTACGACCCAAAGATGATCGCCGTCTCGACCACTTGTATGGCGGAGGTCATTGGCGACGACCTGCACAGCTTCATCGAGAACGCCAAGGACGAAGGCTCGGTCCCGCGCGACTTCGACGTGCCCTTCGCCCACACGCCGGCCTTTGTCGGCAGCCATGTCGACGGCTATGACGTTGCGGTTAAGGGCATTTTGGAGCATTTCTGGAAGGGCGAGGAGCGAACGGAAGCCGAGGGAACCATCAACATCATTCCGGGCTTCGACGGGTTCTGTGTCGGCAACAACCGGGAACTCAAGCGCCTGCTCGATCTGCTGGGCGTCTCCTATACCTTCATCCAAGACGCCTCTGACCAGTTCGACACGCCGTCGGACGGCGAATACCGCATGTATGACGGCGGCACGAAGATCGAAGACGTGAAGAAAGCACTCAACGCCGAGGCGACACTTTCGCTACAGCATTACAACACCCGAAAAACACTCGAGTATTGCGAGGGGGTGGGGCAGGCGACGGCCTCGTTTCATTACCCGCTCGGCGTCCAGGCGACCGACGACTTCCTGATGGAGGTCTCCGCGATTTCCGGCAAGCAAATCCCCGAGGCAATCCGCCTGGAGCGCGGCCGACTGGTTGACGCCATGGCGGACAGTCAATCCTGGCTGCACGGTAAGAAATACGCCATCTACGGCGATCCGGACTTTGTCTATGCCATGGCCCGCTTCATCATGGAGACGGGGGGCGAGCCGACCCATTGCCTCGCCACCAACGGCACCTCGGCATGGGAAGCGGAGTTGAAGGAACTGCTTGCATCATCGCCCTTCGGCAAGGGTGCTCAAGTCTGGGCGGGCAAGGACCTCTGGGCGATGCGCTCGCTGCTCTTCACCGAGCCGGTGGACCTGCTGATTGGCAACTCCTATGGTAAATATCTGGAGCGCGACACCGGCACGCCGCTGATCCGGCTGACGTTTCCGATCTTCGACCGCCACCATCACCATCGGTTTGCGCTTATGGGCTACCAAGGCGGGTTGCGCGTCCTGACGACGATCCTCGACAAGATCTTCGACAAGCTCGATCGCGAGACAAGCGAGACGGGCGTGACGGACTATTCGTATGACCTCACCCGCTAAGCGTGACGGTCGGCTTTGGCCGGTCGTCTTCCCGAGGGACTTTGGAGACCGACGCAATGTCCTCGCTCAGAGCCAAAATCCAGGATCTCTTCAATGAGCCTGCCTGCGAGAAGAACCGCGGCAAGAATGCCACGGCGCGCAAAAAGGGCTGTTCGAAGCCACTGACCCCGGGGGCGGCGGCCGGCGGCTGTGCCTTCGATGGCGCCAAGATCGTGCTGCAGCCGATCACTGACGTCGCGCACCTGATCCATGCGCCGCTCGCCTGCGAGGGCAATTCCTGGGACAACCGCGGTGCGGCTTCGTCCGGGCCAACGCTGTGGCGCACAAGCTTCACGACCGACCTCACCGAACTCGACGTGGTGATGGGGCAGGGCGAGCGGAAGCTCTTCAAAGCGATCCGCGAGATCAAGGAAGCCTATGGGCCGCCGGCGATCTTCGTTTATCCGACCTGCGTGACGGCGCTGATCGGCGACGACATCGAGGCCGTCTGCAAGCGCGCGGCGGAAAAGTTCGGCTTGGCCGTGGTACCGGTCAATGCGCCGGGCTTCGTCGGCTCCAAGAATCTCGGCAACAAGCTTGCCGGCGAGGCGTTGCTCGAGCATGTCATCGGCACGGTCGAGCCCGACGATGCCGGCCCTTACGACATCAACATCCTTGGCGAATTCAACCTCTCGGGCGAATTCTGGCTGGTGAAGCCGCTGCTGGATCGGCTCGGGATCCGGGTGCGCGCCTGCATCCCGGGTGACGCACGTTACCTCGACATTGCTTCCGCGCACCGCGCCCGGGCGGCTATGATGGTGTGCTCGACCGCGCTCATCAATCTCGCCCGCAAGATGGAGCAGCGCTGGGGCATCCCGTTTTTCGAGGGCTCCTTCTACGGCATCACCGACACCTCTGAAGCGCTCCGACAGATCTCTCAGCTGCTCGTGAAGAAGGGTGCCGATCCGGAGATCCTCGGCCGCACCGAGGTATTGATTGCAGAGGAAGAGGCGATCGCCTGGAAGAAGCTCGCCGCCTACCGGCCGAGGCTCGAAGGCAAGCGCGTGCTGCTCAACACCGGCGGTGTGAAGTCCTGGTCGGTCGTCCATGCACTGATGGAGATCGGCATCGAGATCGTCGGCACCTCCGTTAAGAAATCCACAGTCGAAGACAAGGAGCGCATCAAGCAGATCCTTAAGAACGACAACCACATGTTCGAGCAGATGGCGCCGCGCGAGCTTCACGCCATGCTCTCGGAACACAAGGCCGATATCATGCTGTCGGGCGGGCGCACGCAGTTCATCGCCCTGAAGGCCAAGACACCCTGGCTCGATATCAACCAGGAGCGCCAACATCCTTACGCCGGCTATGACGGCATGGTGGAACTCGTACGCCAGATCGACCTCGCTATTCATAACCCGATCTGGCGCCAGGTGCGGGAACCGGCACCATGGGATTGCCAGCCTGCGGTGAGGCAGGAACTGCCGCGCACGAAAAGCGAGACCGCGACCTTGCATGTTGTCCAGGAATTCGCCGGCACGACGGCCGGCAATTTCGGCGAGTGTTGAGGAGAGTCGATGGTCCGCATCCTTCCCCAGACCAAAGCGGCGGCGGTCAATCCGCTGAAGTCATCGCAGCCCTTGGGTGCCGCCTTGGCCTTTCTTGGCGTCGACGGCGCGATGCCGTTGTTCCACGGCAGCCAGGGCTGCACCAGTTTCGCGCTCGTGCTCTTCGTGCGGCATTTCAAGGAAGCCATCCCCTTGCAGACGACGGCGATGGACGAGGTGGCGACGATCCTCGGCGGGGCAGACCATCTGGAAGAGGCGATCCTCAACCTGAAGGCCCGCACAAAGCCCACACTGATCGGGGTCTGCACGACGGCGCTGGTGGAAACACGGGGCGAAGACTGCGCAGGCGATATCGCCAATATCAGGCTGAAGCGCAGGGAAGAACTCGCGGGTACGGAGGTGGTGCTAGCCAACACACCGGATTTCAATGGCGCGATCGAAGAGGGCTGGGCCAAGGCTGTCACCGCGATGATCGAAAGGATTACGCGGCCCGGCGAGCAGGCGCGGCAGTCGAAGAAGATCGTGATCCTGCCTGGCTGGAACCTCACTGTGGCTGATATCGAGCATTTGCGTGAGATGGTCGAAAGCTTTGGACTGAAGCCGGTGGTTCTGCCGGACGTCTCCGGCTCGCTCGACGGTACGGTGCCCGACGGGTGGGTCACGACCACCTATGGCGGCACCAGCGTCGAGGATATCCGCGAGCTTGGCATGGCTGTGCAATGCGTCGCGATCGGGGAGCATATGCGCCGCCCGGCCGAGCTGCTGCAGAGGTTGACCGGCGTGCCTTACGTGCTGTTCCGGTCGCTGACTGGATTGAAGGACGCCGACCGGTTCGTCTCGCTGTTATCCGCGGTTTCGGGCGCGGCGGCGCCGGCTGGCGTGCGCCGTCGCCGGGCGCAGTTGCAGGACGCGTTGCTCGACGGACATTTCCACTTTGGAGGCAAGAAAATTGCGATCGCTGCTGAACCAGACCAACTCTACCAACTCGCTAGCTTCTTCATCGGAATGGGCTCCGAAATCGCGGCGGCGGTCACAACGGCCGCTATGTCGAAAATTCTGGAGGAAGTACCGGCGCAGTCGGTTCAAATTGGCGATCTCGGCGATTTGGAAGCTCTTGGCGCCGGCGCTGATCTTTTCGTTACTCATTCCCACGGCCGCCAGGCGGCGCAGCGACTCGGCATTCCGCTCATGCGGGTCGGCTTCCCGATCTTCGACCGGCTCGGCAGCCAGCACAAGCTCACAATCCTCTACCAGGGGACCCGCGACCTGATCTTCGAGGTTGCCGGCATTTTTGAAGCCAACCGGCACGCGCCAACGCCTGAAGCGCTTGATCCACTCCGTAAGCGAGAAATGCCAGATGAGCTCCGTCCGTCGCCTCTCGCTCGTCACTGACGAGGTTCACGCACCGACGCCGGAACGCCAGGCCGGCGCATTGCGCGTGGCAATGGCCACGCAGGACATGAAGAACATCAACGCCCATTTCGGCTCGGCCAGGCGCTTTGCTGTCTACGACGTGATGCGCGAGGAGTGGAATCTCGTGGAAGCCGTGGCCTTTGACGACGTTTCCGACGAGAGCGGGAAGCACCGAACTGAGGGCGATGACCGCATCACCCCGAAGGTGGAGGCGCTGAAGGGCTGTCATCTCCTGTTTTGTCTGGCGATCGGCGGACCTTCGGCAGCCAAACTTGTTTCCGCAAAGATCCATCCGATCAAAGTCCCGCAGCCCCAGACCATCCAAGAGGTGCTGTTGCGCACGCAGATGATGCTCAGGACGTGTCCTCCCCCTTGGCTGCGCAAGGTGCTGGCGCAGGCAGGTGTCGCTGAACAGAAACCCTCCTTCGAGGACGAGGGCTGAATTGAGGAGTAGCCGAAATGTTTGAAGCCGCTGTTAGCCCTGCCGCCACCGAGGACGAGGCGGCCCTTGCCACCCCGTTCGTCAAATGCCTCGTGCGGTTGATCCGTGCCAATGATTCCCACGGGTCATGGGAAGGCAAATCGGACCCCGAGCTGCTGGGCGACTTCATCATCACCAGGGAACAGCGCCGTGCAATTCCAATCATCGGCGATCCCGATCCGGACGTGCTGTGGAGGCTCGATAAGTTCTACACCGCCGTCGGGCTTGCGATTGAGGAGCGCACGGGCCTGATGGCATCGCCGATGATGGAGATGAGCCATGAGGGCTTCGGGCGCGTGCTCTTCACGGCCGGGCGGTTGGTCGTTCTGTCAAAGACCCTGCGCGACGTCCACCGGTTCGGTTTCGAGACGTTCTGGAAGCTCGCCGCGGCCGGTACCAAACTGGCCGGCGATGCCACCGCAGCCATTGAGGCTCATCCCGAGGTGGCGCGGGCGTGATGCAACCGACTTTCGATCGAGGGGATCATGTCAGGTCTTGAGGACATGCGGTGGCCAGCCCTCTCAATTGAGGCGGCCCAGGCCGATATGGTTCTTGGGGTAGCGCTGATGAAGCCAGGGGTACTGATCTGTTCGCAAGATGCGGAGTTGTATCTGTACTACAGCCACATTCTGGGGGTGGATGGCTTCAGGATTGAACTGGCCAGAAGCGTGGAGGAAGCGCTGGCATTAGCCAGTGAACGGGAGCCGCAGGCCGTGGTGCTGGACTGCCAGCCGGCAAGCTCGACAGGGTCTACCATCTGTGCCCAGCTCAAGGCGGAGTTCCGGAACAGAGGCCTGCTGGTTATTGCGCTGATCGCGCCCGGCGCCGAAAACCAGCAGCTCGATCTCTTGAAGGCAGGTATTGACGAGAGCTTTGTGCGGCCCTTCACGCCGGCGATGCTGCTCGACTATCTACGCACGAAGCTGGCGCTACCGAAGCCGGGTTCAAACGGGATCGAAAATGGCAGCTGGCTCTGCTGCGGCAGCCTTGAGATGAAGCTCGATGCCCACCGAGTTCGCGGCAATGGCCACGACATCCACCTCGGACCTCTCGAATTCAACCTGCTGCGGCAATTTCTTGAGGCTCCCGGCAAGGTCTTCAGCCGAGACGAGCTGATCGACGCGGCCTGGCCGGACAATATCCATGTCGGTGAACGCACTGTCGACGTCCATATCAGCCGGATCAGAAAGGCGCTGAAGGCTGCCTCGCCAGGTAGCGTCATTCGTACTGTCAGGTCTGCCGGCTACTCGCTCGAGAAGCTGGACGACTGAATCGCGAACGGATGGTGTGCCACTCTCCGTCTTCGTTGGAAGGCAAGTCTTGCGGTTCGAAACGCGCTACGGGCCCGACATCTCAGGGGGAAGCAGTCAGATGGCCTTCAAGAAAATACTCAGTGTGACGGGAGCTGACCATTCCGATCAGGACGTCGCAATAGCTGCTCGCTTGTGCGCCGAGGTCGGCGCGTATCTTTCCGTACTGATTATATCGCCTCCGCCGCTCCTGATGTCGCCTCCGCTTATTGGGTCCCCTCCGCCGTTGGGCGGTGGCATCCCCGAGTGGTCTAGACATCGCGCACACCACATTGCCGCACAGGAACAATTTTCACAGGAGATGGCCAACCTGGAAAAGACATGCAGGGAAATTCACAAAGTGCTGAGAGCCACGTGGCGCTGCTATGATGTCGACACCGAACACTGCGACAAGGCTGGCGTGGGTGACGCGGTGCGACAGCGGGCGCTCTGCACCGACCTGACAATCGTCGGCCCCGCACTTCTCAACGAGACTAGTCTCGGACCCCTTGTTATCAACGGCAGCTTGTTCGACACGGGAAAGCCGGTGCTTGTCGTACCGGAGGGCGCTGAGGCTACTCTGTCTCCACGGCGCGTGCTGGTCGGCTGGGATTCGCGAGTCGAGGCGTCCCGTTCGATTCGAGAAGCGCTGCATCTGCTAGCCGGTGCTGAGGAAGTTCGTGTCGCAGTCGTCGATCCGGAGGCGACCTGCACCGGAAACGGCGCCGAGCCGGGAGCCGACATCGCTGCCTATCTCACTCGGCACGGTGCTCGGGTTTGGGTCGACCGGCTGGCGAGCCGCGGCAAACCGGTGGCCAAGGTGCTAGCGCAGCACGCAATCGACACGTCTGCCGACGTGATCGTCATGGGCGCTTATGGCAGCCGCTGGTTGCGCGAGCGGCTATCCGGTAGCGTGATAAGATGGATAGTTGGCACGCCTTTGCCGCTGTTTTTGGCCCGCTGACGGGTTCTGAAGTAGCACCGATGCTGTTCAAAGCTCTACTCCGCTGGCCACCTACCCTGATACCAAGTCGGAGGAAGGTCGCCGCAAACGAGCAGGTTTCGCGAAGCTCATGAGCAACTTGCAAGCGCCGTCGCGAAGACATTCCCCGGACGCCTCTAACGCGCGCTCGGGGTCTGCTCGTCGCGTAACGCGCAGACCGACGGCCGGGCCGAGGCCCAGGCGTCCTCAATGCCTCAAAACGCCGATATTCGGGTCGGCGTCAGGTCGAGAAAGAGAGTCGTTTCAGCGCGGCAGGCCGCGTTCGGACCGTAGCCTCATCGGATTGGCGTTATCACGATTTCCTTCGCCACTGGCCGGGAACTGAAACACGGAACGACGGTGCAGCGGCCAAGACACCGACCTTCGAGTCCGACGGTCGGGCTCTTGCCGGCCTCGGCGCGAACGGTGGCAGCAATCACGTGTCATCGCCTGGGATGGTAGCCGGGTCAGCGGCGAGGGCGCCGCATCTTCGGCGTTTTCAGTCTGCCTTGGCCCTCGCGTGGCGACCTAGCGGCCTTCAGGCCGGCCAATTCCGACAACGCTCACATTCGCACCAGGTGGTCCCTGTAGGGCCTGCGCACAGGGACACAGAACAACAAAAGTAGGATCCGGGAGAGTTCACCGGCCGGCTCAGGCCGGCATTCATCCTGGCCCTCTTCCCCACGATCATCATCTGGCGATAACGGTACTCGCGACCCGCAGCCGGACATAACCGGCGTCGTCGTGAAGAACTCCTGCGTCGCCACCAGGAATTCAAGCGCAAAGCGGAAGAGGTAGGGCAGAGGCGATGCTCGGATGGAGCGGCGCCTGCAATCGCAATGGCGTTGCGCTACCACCTGAGCGACCGAAACGACAAGAAGCTCAAGCAAGGCTTGAGGCGGACGATGATGACGAGGCTGGCGGTAGCCAAGCGGTCATGCATCTGCTCGATATGTCGAGACGTCGGCGGCCACGCTTCTGCGCCGACGGGAAGCGGGTGATGCGTGTCCAAGACCCGACAGTGGCGGAAAATATGTCGCGTCCAATACAACCGGCGATCTTGGGCGCCACAGAAATTTTTCAAAGCATAATCAAGCGTTTACAGCACGCTGAGCGCGTTGGCACGGCCTTTGCGAATTGAGATTCAGCAACACTGAGTGAAGGCTGACTGCACGCAGATGCGCAAGACGAACAATGCTCTCCCTTCGTTGAACCCTCGTGCCCCATCTCAAAAGGGGAACAAGCTTGCGCATAAGGTCACGCAACCTTTGGCAACAGCTTTGGAGGGCAAGGTGATGTTGCGGATGGGGTCACTGGCTCCTTCGATCCAAGTGGAGGACTGGCTGCGTGGCGAGCCCCTTGCGGACTTCCAGCCCGGCAAAGTCTATATCGTCGAATTTTGGGCAACTTGGTGCGAACTATCTGCGGCGGAGATGCTCGAGCTGATGCAGCTACAGGAGAAATACAAGGACAGCGGATTTGAGGTCGTCGGGATCGCGGCTGATGAAGACGCTCCAACGGCCGTCGAGGCCCGGACCAAGTTGGACGCGTGGTTGGCCGAAAAGTGCCCGGATCTGAATTATCGGATTGGGTTCGACTTCACAGGCGAAATGAAGAAGCTTTGGAGGGAACCCAGCTTTTGCGTCGGGATTCCGACCTCGTTCGTAGTCGACCGAGACGGCTGCATCGCCTTTATCGGTCATCCGAGCCAACTCGGTGAGGTTTTGCCGAAAGTGTTCAACGGCAGCTGGCCCACCAGCAACAAAGCGAAAGCCGCCGATCAGCAGCGGATTGCCACAAGCGAACCCCTGGCGCGCGGACAAGCGCTGAAGAAGCCGATCGATGACAGGTTCTGGGCGGCGGTGAAGCTGGAAGATTGGAAGACGGCGCTCTGGGCGATCGAAGAGGGCATCGCCTTGATGCCGGACGACCTCAATTTCCGCCTGGCTCATGCGCATCTGTTGCTTCACAAAATTCAAGACATGTGGACCGGCTTGCCCGTGATGCGCCAATTGGTTCGCGACGCGATAGACAAAAACTCCGAGGACTGGATGGTTTCGGCGCTAGACCAACTTTTCCATCCGGCCAATGACCATTCGCGCCTTCCCCCTGCTGAGCGCTTCGCGATGGGCAAGGAGCTGTCTGAACACATCCTGGCGCTGAATACCCCGCAAGGCGACAGCCCTAAGTTCCGGTCCTATCCCGCGGTCGCCCGGTACTATCACGAGAACGGCAACAATGATCGAGCGATCGAGTTGGTCGAACTGGCACTGACGTCGCTGGAGGGTCCGGAGCCTATCCTGGCCGAATTGAAAGAGCAGCATCTGCCGGATTTGCTGCAGGCCCTCGCCGAGTACAGGGGTGCGAAGGCTTGTTGCGGCGCTCTCTTTGCCGCTGCGCAAAACAGTTTCCCGAAGGTGCCAAAGCGCGGTCGGCCGAGGAAGAAAGATAAAAAAGGGTAATTGGTCGAAATTGCTTACTGGCCAATTCCTCCATCTCCCTGGCGTGACCGCAGCAAGGAGGTCCATGCAGCACTTGGTCGATCGTTTGCAGCAGGATCGAAACTCGAATCTTCATGGCCTCCGGCCGCATTGCGGCGGAAGTGATGTTCGACGCGAATTCGCGTGGAAGACTTCGCAGCCGAGGACGTGTTCAAGGTCGGCCAAAGGGACGTCAATTGCGTGGAATCAGCCGCGCCGAGCCGGGCGTCGGCTGTGCAAGTGTGCCCGAAGTAGGCGGGCCAGAAAACAGACATCGTGCTTCGAGGAAGAGGACCGAAATGAGGAGAAGGCGAAATGTCTGATACCGCGATCAGCCCTGCCGAGGACGAGGCGGCGCTTGCCGCGCCTTTTGTCAGATGCCTCGTGCGGCTGATCCGTGCTCAAGACTCCTGCGGCTCGTGGGAAGGTAAATCGGACGCCACGTTGCTGGCCGACTTCATCGTCACCAGAAAACAGCGCCAAGCGATTCGTGGCATGGGCTACCCCGATCCGGACGTGCTGTGGAGGCTCGATATGTTTTATACCGCCGTCGGGCTTGCGATTGCGGAGCGTTTCCGCCCGGTGACATCGCCAATCGTGGAGATGAAAACCGTAAGGACTTCGGGCCCGTGCTTTTCACGGTCGGGCAGCTCGTCGTTCTGTCCAGACGACCATCGGTTCGGCTTCGAGACGTTCCCGCAACTCGGGGAGGCCGGTACGAAACTGGTCGACGATGCGACCTCAGCCACTGAAGCCTATCGCAACGAGGCACGGGCGTGAAGACACCGATTTCGAGGAAGGATCTATGTCAAAGCTGGATGAGATGGGAACGAAAGTCCGAAAGCTTCAGCTGCGCGCGGCAATTGCCAAGATGAAATTGCGCGACCTTGCAGAGGATCTCCCGGGAAAATGGACGGACATAGAAGAAGTAGCCGAGGAAGCGTTGGCGGTTTTTGCCGAGTTGGATGGTGCCAAGAGAGAGTTCGCTGCAATGAAGAAGTTACGATGAGGAGCACATTCACCACCCGCGACGGCTCCGGATGGATGCCGGAATATCTCACGGCTATAGACGGCGCCACCTGCATCGGTTGCGGCCGCTGTTTCAAAGTCTGCTCGCGCGAGGTCATGCATCTTTACGGCGTCGATGACGCGGGTGAAATCCTCGGCGCCTGCGACGAGGATGACGATTTCGATGGCGAGCTCAATCGCATGATCATGGTCGTCGATCATGCCGGCCGCTGCATTGGCTGCGGAGCCTGCGCCCGCGTCTGCCCGAAGAACTGCCAGACCCGTGTTGCGGCCGACCAGGTCGCAGCCTGATCTGAGGAGACAAAACCAGGAGAACGGCGTTGTCCTTTAGAATGTTTTGTCGCGTCCTGGGGCTGGTGCTGTGCAGCACCGCACTGACCGTCTACTTCGCTTCTCATTCCATCGGCACAGTAGTGGTCATGACGCTGGCTTGTTCGCTGCTCCTTCAGCTGGCGTATTTCGGTAGCGTGCTCTTTCTGATCTGGCGGTCGGGTTTCGCTCGCGAAGCTGGGCAAAGGGCTGAGCATTTCGGCAGTTGCGAGGACGTTGGATCCCAGCCGCCAGACCATGAAGAGGTTAGGAATGAATCTTCAGACGTGACTCAGCTCGTTTCATGGGCGGCGCATCGCTACTCCGTAGAGGCGCGGTGATAAGCAGAGAGCTCAGTTTCGTGCCACTTTGATCAATCATTAACTTGGGTGGATCGTTCAAGGAATACTGCGCTTATTATGATTGGCGGCGACCCAATTCCGGTAGTTCTGATCTCGGGTGATGCCGTTTTTCGGTTCCATAAGCATCGGTGGGTTGTCGCAGCACGCCGGGATGCGGAAGACAATCGAAATACTTATGGTCTCTTCGGGAATGTTGGAGATGGCAGGTAACTTAAATGAAACCAGACAATGAGATGACGCGTGCAAGCTTGTTGCAGCTCAATCACGTGTTGCCGGATCGAATATGCTGGAAAAGTTCGAACGCTATCCGCTCACTTTTGGACCACAGCTATCGAAAAGCTCGACCGCCTCGGAATGCATCTAGCAGGCTTCTCTGATTGGGGTCGTTGAGGTCCGCTCCGCATCTGTGCGTCACCGACGAGTCAGCAGCAAGTGCCTGGCTACCGTCGCTGACAATTCGCTCTCTGGCGAGCGGGTCCCCCACAGGCCGATCTCATCCGGAGACCCGGCTACTGCGGATTCAGTACGCATTTTTCCGCCTACGCACTATTTCCGCGGATGAGCAACGAACTATAGGGCGAGCGCTGTTTCGCCTTTCTCGACCTGAGCGGTTCGCTAACCGCTCCAGGATACATTCTTTCGTGAATCTGCCGCGCCAGGGAAATGGCGCGTTCATAATCTTCCTGCAAGTGGACGCGCAACCCTGAAGAATCAATCTCTGTCACAACAGTCCTTGAACCAATGGAGATCGAACGAGTGCCCGTCAGCTGGACAAGCCGCACGGCAAAATCAATGTCGCTTGTAATGCATATGCTAGCCCCATCTTTCTCCTCGAGACAGATCGAGCTGATGTCTTGCCGATCAAGAAGCGCGCGAAGATCGTCGCGTTCTGCAAAGCTGGCGCACGATACCACTGCGGTGTCGCGAGCCACTGTTACAGAACGGGTGTTCCCATGGTCTGTTACAATCGTGCCGACGACGGCTCCGTTGCGTGTGAGAGATTTGCAAACAATGGTGACTGCCTGCTTCTCGGCGTATTCTACTGCTCTGTAGTGCAGTACCTTTGCGCCGTGTCGTGACATCTGTTCGATTGTCCCATAGGCAATCTCTGGAACCAGTTGTGCCCCTGGGATGAGATAGGGATCTGCCGTATAGACGCCCGGAACATCCGAGTAGATTTCGCAAGCGTGCTCTCCTAACATGGATGCAATTACGATGGCTGTCAGGTCAGAGCTGTTTCTGCCGAGAAACGTTAACCTGCCGGACTGATCCACTGCCTGGGCGCCCGCGGCAATGGCAACTTGATGTTCCTGCAATGCTGCCACAATTGGCGTAGGATCTACGCTTTCTATTGACGCGCGACCGAAACTTGAATCCGTGCGTATTCCAAGGGAATAGCCGTTCAAAGACGTTACGGAAATCGTTAGCCGGCTGATGGCGGCCTCCAGCAGGCAAGCACTGAGCATCTCTCCGGTTGCAAGTGCCGCATCGAGGGTCGATGGTGATGCTTGCTTGTTGACGTCGAGCATTACTGCTTTCAGGTTGCCAGTTGTTCCCGACATCGCGCTGACCACGGCAACGATCTTGTTCTCGCCAGCCGCCAATCGGTCGGCTATGTGCCTAGCTACTCGACTGTAGTCTTCAGGATGCAGAAAAGAAGATCCCCCGAATTTTAGAACGGTTGCGCTCATGTTCTACCAACCATGATGTAAGTAATTGCAAGCTGTTCGATCAGGGGACGCGTCATGTTCACGGTGTCCTCCAGTGGAGATCGCGGAACGGCGATGGCCGCCCACATTATGCTGAGATTCGATTCTCATAAACTACTAGGATCGGCAGGGTGGGCAGCGATGGATGCAGTCACTGCGCCTCCTACTGACAAAAGCATGGGCCGCCATCGTGCTCGTGGTCCAGGGATGCCCGCCTTGGGTCCCATCGGCGCGTCGGCCGTCGTTGTCCGCTTACGGGACTTGGCTGTCGTCGGGCGGTGAATATTCGCCGATTGTGCATTGAAAACTCCTCTAGAGCACGTCCTGTGATCGATGAATCGATTGTGATGTGACGGCCGCGTTTTGTGGTGATTCAACATCCACCTCGATGGAGGTGGACGATGGGAAGAGCATTGAGCGGGGATCTTCGGTCGCGGGTCGGCGCGGCAAGCGGCGGCGCGGTTCGGCGTGGAGTGTCCAGCGCGATCCGCTGGATTGCGCGGGCGAAGATCGGCGAACTGGCGCCACGCCCGCAGGGCCGCCGCCGCGCCTCCAGCCTCGATGCGCATGAAGCCTTCATCGTCGGGCTGATCGAGGAGCGCAAGAACATCACGCTGAACGAGATGGTGGAGCGGCTCGTCGCCGAGCAGTCGGTGCGGATCAGCCGCAGCGCCTTGGGCGCCTGGCTTCACGGCCACGGTCGGATATTCAAAAAAGTCCGCGCACGCACTGGAGCAGGATCGCCCCGACATCCTGAAGCGGCGCCGGGACTGGTTCGACAACCAGCTCGATCTCGGTCCGGCGAAGCTCGTGTTCATCGACGAGACCGGCCTCTCCACAAAGAGCGAGTGACCCGCGGGGCGACATGGTCCGGAAAAAAGAAGCAGGAGAAGCTTGACCTCCCCAACCCCAATCAGAGAAGCCTGCTAGACCGTTAAGAGAGTATGTTGCTGAAACGAAACCAATTTTTATTGCCACGTTTTGTTGATAACTATGGCTCGACCGTAGTCTGCTGACGTCAGTGGTGTACCTACCGGCACAATGCCGAATCGGGCAAACTGCTTGGCAGTTGTGTCAGGCCTCCACGCCTTCTGTCAAAAGCATGATCGTTTGCGAAGCTTAAAAGATTAAAGTTCAGGCCTAGGTGTCCTGCGACGGCTGCGAATTCGGAAGGCGAAAAGCCCATGATTGGCGCGTCGCCTCCGGTGAATGCTCAGTTACCGGCGCCTCCAAATTAGCGAACGAGATGCCCACGTCCAGCAAGACATCCGCTACGTTTTGGAATACGATATCTTTCGGCTTCCAGCTGGCAATTGCACCATCGACCTATTGTTCGCAAATTACACCTCGTTACTGTCTTTTCCGGCCGAATTATCGGGTTTAGGTATTTGTAATTCGAATAAGCCTCATCGAGGAAAGCGCGCCGCTGAAGGAAATCTGTCCGGATCGGGCAACATCCGAGCTGATGGAACTGACGGCGCGACTGGGAAGCATGATGCCGTACCGCCAGGCCGCCAGCGTGCTCGCCGAATTCCTGCCCATCGAACCCACCGAGCCGCATGCGACCGTGCGAAAGCGGACCATCAAAGTCGGCGAGCGGCTCGACGACCAGATCACTGAGGAAACCTGGCGCGCGAGAATGAAGATGGAGGAACGACATCAGCTCGAAATGCAGGTTCCTGGCGATCGACGCAAAGAGTTCGTCATCAGCATCGATACGGCGCACACGTTCGCAGCGCCGATCCCAATTCAGCGCGAAACTTCGAGCTCGTCGTGGCCAGATGCGGTCGCGGAGGTCGGGGAGAAGTCGGCGGTCGCTACTTTGTCAGCGCCAACACTGACCAACCTGCGATACGCGATCGAGCGCTCCACGCTCTTCGGGAAGAGGGGTATTGCGGCTTTGGACACCCCTCCGCGACAGTCTGAGCGGCGAAACTGGGGAATTTTACTTCGGCACTTTTGGGGAGAATTCGAGCGGCATCGACAACTGGTTCCACATCGCCATAAAGATCCAGCCCATGCAGCAGATCGCTGATCACGTGATCCGATCCCGGTCCGGTCTTGCTGAAACACTTCCGGCCATCGGCAAGGACATCAGAGCCGCGAAGTGGCGTCTGTGGCACGGTCGCGTGGATCGCGCGATCCGGAACCTGGAGCAGCTCTTGGCAAGCTTGAATGTCTCGCAAAGAGAAGGCGAGCTCTCAATGTTGCGTCTCCACAGCCTCGGGTCTCAGCTCCTCACCTACGTCCGTTCGAACCGCAGCGCGATCGTATTACGGAAAGCGCTACCAAGCCAGACTTCGCGTGGCCACGACCCTTGCCGAGTCGGCGGTCAATTCCGTGATCGCCAAACGCATGGTCAAGCAGTAGATGCGCTCGTCTCTACATGGTGCTCACATGCTGCCAGGTTCGGACAGCCGAGATGAATAGTGAGCTTCGCGACCGATTGCGGGCACGATTTCGAGCACCAGAGCCGAGCGTGGCCTCACTATTCAAGCCCAAACCGCCCCTACTGTGCGCCGCGTAACCCCGGAGAAGTTACCGGTCTCTCCCGGCCAGGATGTAGGCACGCTCAGTGCAGTCAAATCCGCTTATCCGATAGCCATGTGAGAAGGCGTCGCGCAGGCTTTCACGAAGCGCAAGCGTTGCGGTCAACGTCCTCTTCCTGTCATGTAGCATCAACGCTTCCACATCCCGAGGAAGTCGAATCCGCAGGCAATCACCGACTTCTTCATCCACGAAGCGACGCTCCGATTTTGCATTGACGATATAGTGATCAAGGAACCAGTCAACCAGTAGACGATCGGAAGGCAATTCTTCATCGATCCCGCCACTCGTACCGTAATAATCGACCAGATACGTCGTAGACCCGGCTCCTAGCCGGTTGATATAGAGGGCTGCATTGACTGCTTGCATTGGATCGAAAGTCCAGCGCACATGCCGGAAGCCGCGAGTTAGACACCACCGCCGTTCATACCATTTGAGCGCTAAGCCAATACCGCGTCCCCGCATTTCCGGCAGTACCGCCAGCGCGTGGCAATATTGGATGCCTGGCGTCGCGCTAGGAAAGCCGAAGACAAACCCGACGAGGCTGCTGTCGACAAAGGCACCCGCTGCGAGTCCGCCTTCTGCCTGAACTACCATAATCATTTCGCCGGACGCACTGGCATCCCCCCAGACAGCTCGCTGCAGGGCCTCGGCAGCGCGAAACTCCGGCATACCGGATAGATCGCGAAATTGCGTCGTCTTCATTTCAAAAGCCACGGACAGTGATCATATTCTTTGTTGTGATCGTCGACTGCTTCATGGAAACCCTTCCACAGTACCGAGCAAGGCAGAAAATCGAAATTTTCGTTGCATTCAAAAATAGCTACGGGAATGCTCTCGGACTTACCTTGTCACCAGCAAAACGACCATACTAGATAGAGGTGCGCATGCGCCCTCCAAATCGGGCCCCTCAGCGGTGCTTTACCGCGAATTGGGATCCTTTCTGATGAAATTCATCATGGACGATTCGATCCATGCGTTCCCAAGGATCGCTGCGGTGCTCTGGGATTCAAGGGCCATGCGACGAAGCGCCATTTGCTGGGACTTGCAAACGCCTTTGAGACAATGGCGCTGCGATTTACATTTCGTTCGCGACCGCTTTGCTAACCCCAAGAACGGCTGCTCTGTTCTTGCCGCGCAAAGGCATTCAGTCCGCAGACCGGCTCCCAATGGTGTTGTGCATCTTCTTGGTGATCTCCGCTGAAGGCAAAGGCGATTCATGCTATGGCGCTCGCATTTCGATCAAAAAACTCGCCGGTCTGAGCGTCGCGCAATATCACCGCCAGTTTGCGCACCACAGCCACGGCACCGCCGCGGCGGGACATACTCACAGGGGCTTTGCGCAGCAAGCGATAGACGGCCCTATGTTGCGCCGGTCGCACGATGTCGATCAGTCGTCCGTGCTTGTCGACAGCCGGAAACAGATATTCCATTTCCAGACCAACCCGAACATAGGTCTCGTCGATCTGCCATGATTCGGATCGATAGCCCTGATATTGGCGCGCAAGCTTTCAAGCTCTCGGGCATAACGCTGTCCTCGAAAGTTCGTGCTCGCGTCGGTCACGATGCCGCGCTCCTGTATTATTTCAGCCAGATCGCGGTAGCTAATCCCGTACTTAGTACTAGCGCACGCACAGCAGGATGATCTCGACCGGGAACGCGGCGGTGCTTTAACCGAGACGACGAGAGGGCTCTTGAGATAGCCGTCTTCCTCTAAACTGCCAAGGTTAATGCAACGTGCCGCTGCGACTGCAGTGGGCTGTGTTGCTGGGCTTGCGTCGAGCACCCTCGCCATGAAGAAATGCTGCAATTCGTCGATAAAGATGCAGCAATGCGGCCTGACGCGAGCAGTCTCCAACGACAATTGAACCGCTCGACCAGCTAATCTGCGGGCGTCTGATAATCATAAAGGCGGGAATGTGAATGATGCACTCAGGGAGGAACGCCCTCTCCACAGGCGGAACCCACCATTGAACATTGCCACGCTGCTGCTGGGTTCTCAACGACATCAACTCAGTAGGGGGAGTGTAATTGACACCGGGCAAAGGCAGCCTTGAGCAGACAAATGGTTATCGTCCAAAGTGATCTTAACTCGCCTAGAGAAGCAAGTGTGCGGCTGCATATCGTGTTGCGGCCGATGTGGGGAAGTAGCAGCGAGATCCGCATATGATAGCTAACGCCGATCTTAAAGAAACTGACGCGGTGCGCTACATCGGGTACGTGTCCATGAACGACGGAACACGCATCGCTTATATTTCGTATCACCCTAAATCTGGGCTGACTGCTCGCCACCCGAGCGTTTTCTGGTACTCCCCCTATACAGCGAGTTTCGCTGCCTTCGAAGTCGCAAAGCCCTTTCTCGAAGCTGGCTACGCTTTCGTTGGCGCTAACTTTCCGGCGACGGGGTGTTCTGAAGGTATCATCGACAATTGGATGGACCGCAAGGAAGGGGTCTATGGCGCCGAAATGGTCGAATGGATTGCCCGACAGCCTTGGAGCGATGGCAATGTCGGGATGATTGGCAATTCATCTGCCGGTACGGTTCAATTCTGGGTGGCGGCAGAGCACCCTCCTCATTTAAGGGCACTCGTGGCGACTGGCGTTGAAGACGGCTACGAGGATTGGATCCACTTGGGCGGAATGCTCCAACTCGACATAACTGCTGCATGGTCGCTCAACACTGAGTTCGTCACTCAGGTAAGCGGAGCGGAGGGCCGTATCAGTGCGGGCGATACTGAGTGTGCTGCAATTCGTGGGAGCGGCAGGCAGGTCGTCAAGCGACAGTTCTTTGACGAGCTTCGAAAGCACCCGCTAAAGGATGAATGGTGGGATTCGATCTGTCTGGCCCGTGATGAGGTCGCCGGCAGGGTCGCTGTACCCACGATGATTATTGCCTCGTGGCAAGACACCTACGGCTGTGCAGTCAGGGAAAGTGCTCGGCTATTTACCCGATTGATGCCTAACGTGGAGCACAAGAAGCTAGTCCTGATGAACGGCGATCACGTGATTGGCGGACCTGGGCCGAACAGCTATGGCCTGGTAGACGATGAGCGAATGAAATTCCTGGACCGATGGGTGAAGGGCGTTGAGAACGGAATAGAGCACGAATCCCCGGTGACTGTTTATTGGGAGGTCCGCCAGCCCAATGGAGATCCTAAGAGGTCGGTTGCGGGCTGGGTTACAAGGCACAAGACCTGGCCCGAACCGAAGGTCGAGCGTCGTCCCTATTATCTCACGGCCGATGCCAGGATCTCGCCTGACAAGCCCGATGCTGGCCCTAACGAGGGCTCTCGCGCCTACCTCTACCCGGCGGGATCAGAACTCTACGGAAGCAATCAGCAATTCGCGATTCAGCCATATAAAGAAGGTGTGTTGAACTATCGGACGGCCGCAGCCGTCTCGGATATGACACTGCTTGGAAACCCGGAGATAACGCTGTATCTCAGCATCGACAATGGAGATGACGCTGATCTGGAATTAACGTTGAAAGACGTCGATCCTGAGGGCAACGTACTCTTCCTGCAATCGGGCCTGCTGCGCGCTTCGCTTCGCGCAATCGACGACGAACGGACCTCTACGGACGAAGTAGTGCATTCATTCCGAAAGTTCGAGAAACTCGTACCGGGTGAAATCTACGAGTTGCGGATGTCGTTGCTGTCACCGATCGGTCACGTTGTCCGGCAAGGTCACAGCCTCGAGCTAACCGTCGGTGCTCCTAATCCCATTCCGCATCCCAATGTCGGCAGCATGCCTGCCGGCGCTCCATCCATTAATAGGGTTTATCACTCGGAGAGATATCCTTCGAAAATCCTCCTTCCCGTTATTCCCGGCGCAGCGGCCCAAGCGCCGGCGCCAGACTACAGCAGCTTGCGAGCCCAGCCCTTTCGAAAGGGAACCGAATTCGTCCCCGGGGGACTGCCTATTCAATGACCCTTCGATGCAGGCGCTGATTAGCAGGAGGTTTCGCCCAAATCGACGGCATTTAATCGCAGTCTGTTTTGAAGTGTTCGCAAATCAATCATGGAGGAGAAGACAATGGAAAAATGGCAACTCAGCCGCCGCGCGGCCTTGAAGGCAATGCTGGCCGGATCAGCGGCGCCTTTTATAATGCGGTCAACGGCATTCGCCGGGTCATGTGATGCCGTGGTGCGTATTGGGGCAATCGTCGCTCCCAGCACCATGAACCCCTTCGCCACATGGGGTTCTTTCTGGCCGACGGTCTTCACCTATGACTTTCTGGTTAGCGTGGATGCCCAGCGTCACTCCGACCGGAAAGGGTTTGCCAAGGAGTGGTCGGTTGCCGACGACCAGCTTACGTGGACCTTCAAGATCTGGCCCGGCATGAAGTGGTCCGATGGCCAACCCGCCACGGCCCGAGACGTCGCGTTCACGTTCAATTACCTAAAGGGCTCTATGGGCAAGCCCGACGAATTGAACGCCGGCTGGAACAATACTGAAGGCTTGGACAACGTCCAGTCGATCACCGCTCTCGATGACGAGACTTTGCAGATCGTGACCAAGACACCTTCGCGCTGGCCGATCGACAAGTGGACGATGATTGTGCCCGAGCACATCTGGAAGGATATCAGCTACGCAGACGCGCGCAGCACCTTCCGCAACGATCCGCCATTGGTCGGAACGGGTCCGATGATCATTGCAGAGTTCCAGCAGGGTCAGTTCGCACGCTTCACCCCGAACAAGTATTTCCGCACGGGGCAGCCGAAGACGTCCGGCATGGTGTTCAACTTCTTCACATCAGCCGATCCCATCGCCCAAGGCCTGAAGAGCGGCAGCCTCGACTATGGTGTTGGCCTGACTACGGCACAGTGGGAAAATCTCGCGAAGGACCCCGAAATCGAAGTCGGGCAGTCGGGCATCGAACAGCGGGACATTCTCGCGTTCAACACTGCCATCGGAAAAGGGGCGGGTAGCACCAAGGCGTTGCAGGATCCGGCATTTCGCGATGCCATCGGCTATGCGATCGACCAGAAGGCCATCGTCGATCGAGCCTACCGTGGTCACGCCGTTCCTGGCGCGGGCATCGTGATGCCTGTGGCGACGGATTTCTACTCCGATCTGAGTGACATCCGGCGCCATTTCGATCTCAAGGAGGCCGCTCGTAGGCTCGATACGGCGGGGTATCAGGATAACGGCGATGGTCTTCGGGAGGACAAGGACGGCAAGAGCTTCCAACTTGAACTGATCACCGGAACATCTTCAGGCACCTATGAGACGCCGCTCGCTGCCGTGCAGCTAATCGCTGGCTGGCTCGGGGAGATTGGTATTCCGGTCTCAGTTACCCAGCTTGACGCCGGCGCGCTCGAAGACCGCGTGTCGGCGCCGGCGAAGGGCGGCGGAGGCTGGGACCTGCTGGTTGGGCAGAGTTGGCCGTCTCCTAACCCCCCAGACATTCTCAAAATAGGGAAAAGCGGTGACCGTCAGAACAGGGCATACTGGACTAATGAGAAGTTCGACAAGCTCTTCTCGGAGGTGCAAGCCACGGTCGATACCAAGAAGCTACAGGAGCAGGTCGATCAGGCGGCACGCATCATATACAAAGAAGCGCCCTACATCGTGCTGACCTACCCGCTCGTGCTGGAGGCCCATCGCAAGAATTGTTTCGTGGGTTGGGGATCAAACGGTGAGATGATGTCTCAGTGGAGCTACTTCCCCTTCGATCGTCTGACGCCGGCCTGACGGCTCGGATCGGAAAGGGAGGAAAGAAAATACGATGGGCCAACGCATCGGACACATACTCATCCGGGCGGCGATGACCATTCTGATGGTGATGTCGCTCAACTTCATCCTGTTCAGAGTGATCCCGGGCGACCCCACCCAGCTTCTGCTGGGCGGGGCACGCTCCAGCGTGACCGAGCAGCAGATCGATAGCCTGCGCAACGAATGGGGCCTCGACAGGCCGCTGATCCCGGACCAGATCGTCGCCTATGTATCGGCAACCCTCCGTGGTGACCTAGGCTACAGCTTCAAGTTCAGGGGTAGTTGGGTTGCTGACCTGCTCCTGGCGCGGCTGCCGGCCACCCTTGCCCTGGTCGGGATGGCCCAGCTCTTTGCGATCGTCTTCGGGGTCATGCTCGGCCTCTATGCCGGCTGGCGACGAGGCGGGGCCGTCGACCACCTGATCACGGGGATCTCCCTAACGCTCTATTCGACCCCGGCGTTCTGGCTCGGCATGCTCATGGTGCTGGTGTTCAGCACGACGCTGGGCTGGTTTCCTGGTTACGGAGCCTATTCGCCCACGGATGGGGCCGGGAGCGCGATGAGTTGGCTCGCCGACCGGCTCTGGTATCTCGCGCTGCCGGCCGCTACTCTGGCACTGGGAATGAGCGGGCAATATGTTCTGGTCGCCCGGGCCGCGATGAGTGACGTCGTGACCGAGGACTACATGGTCACCGCCCGGGCCAAGGGACTTACTGGCCGTCAGATGCTGATGCGTCACGCTTTCCGCAATGCCATGCTGCCGGTCATGACCCTGATAACACTCAATCTCGGTTATGTCGTGGCGGGAGCCATAACGATCGAAGCCGTATTCAACTGGCCGGGGATCGGCGGGCTGACGGTCCAGGCGCTCAACGCGCGGGACTATCCCGTCCTGCAGGGCATCTTTCTCTTGCTCGGCGCCTCGATTGTGGTCGCCAACATCGTGGCCGATCTGGCCTACGGCCTTCTTGACCCCCGTGTGAGACAATGAGCGAAGATTCGACAATCCATCGCGCGCCTGTCCGGCTGCGCGCAACCCGAGCCTTTCTCCGCAAGTTCACCGGTCATGTCGGCGCACGGATTGGCCTCTCGTTCCTTGCATTCGTCCTCGTGCTGGCGGCGGTGCCACGCCTCCTTGTCGGTCCGCTGCAGACCGCGGCCAATGCAACCGGTGATTTCCTCGCGCCCCCGAATGCCCAAAATATCCTTGGAACCGATGAGGTCGGGCGCGATGTGCTCAATCTAGTCGTCCATGGAGCCCGGGTTTCGCTGACGATAGCGCTGATGGCGACCGTGATCTGCCTCATCGTCGGAACCGCGATCGGCTTGTTATCGGGGTATTATCGGGGCAGGGTCGACGTCTGGCTAATGCGCCTGACGGATTTCTTCTTCATCGTTCCCACCTTCGTGTTGGCGCTGGTCATCACGCCGGTGTTTCTCGAGGTTGTCGGGCGCGGGGGAACGATCCTCGGCTTCCGGCCCTCGCTCTTCGTGATCATTCTGGTCATCGGTCTGACGAGTTGGGGGTTTGTCGCGCGCATCGTGCGCAGCCAGACGCTGACACTCCGGGAACGTCAATTTGTCGATCGGGCGCGCGTGGTCGGCAGTAGCGATCTCGGCATAATGATACGGCATATCCTGCCCAATCTAGTGCCCCAGATTGCCGCCAACGGCGCCCTGGTGGTCGCCAATGCCATCTATATCGAGACGGCGCTTTCGTTTCTCGGGCTCGGCGATCCCTTGCAGCCGTCCTGGGGCACGATGCTCTACCTGGCGCAGCGCGCCGGGGCCGCAAGCGTGGGCGCCTGGTGGTATCTTGGCGCGCCGGGTCTCTGCGTGCTCATAGTCTCGCTTAGTTTCGTCCTGGTCGGGAATGCGCTCGACGACACCTTCAATCCACGCTGGCGGGTGATCCCATGACAGACCACAATCAAAAAGGCGGCGCGCTGCTTCTGTCGGTCGAAGGCCTCTCTGTCGACTATCGGCTGAAGGGCACGTCATTGCCTGCAATCAGCGACGTGAGCTTTGAGCTCGCGGCCGGAGAGGCCGTCGCCCTGGTCGGGGAATCCGGCAGTGGCAAGACCACGACTGCCATGGCGATCGCGGCCCTGCTGCCGCCCAATGCAGCGGTCAGCGAAGGCGCGGTACACTATAAAGGAGAGCAGCTTCCGATCGACGACGACGCGGCGATGCGGCCGCATCGCTGGAGCGAGACCTCGGTCGTCTTCCAGGGGGCGATGAATGCCCTCAACCCGGTGCACCGGGTCGTCAAGCAGATTGCCGAACCTTGCATGTTAAAGCTCGGCCTGCCGCGCGACAAGGCGAGAGCGAAGGCAATGGAACTGCTCGAACTCGTTGGTATCCCGGCCGATAGAGGCACGGCCTATCCGCACGAGCTCTCAGGGGGCATGCGCCAGAGGGTCATGATCGCCATGGCACTTGCCTGCAACCCGTCCATCGTTATCGGCGACGAACCGACCACTGCGCTCGATGTCATCACCCAGGCGCAGATCCTCAAGCTGCTGGGAGAGTTGCGATCGCGGCTCAACCTCGGGCTCATCCTGATCACCCACGACCTCTCGGTGGTAGCGGAGTCCTGCGATCGGGTGATGATCATGTATGCCGGTCGCATTGTCGAGGAGGGCAGTGTGGCCGAGATCTTCGCCACGCCGCGGCATCCTTATACGCGGCTCCTGATCGCATCGATCGCGGATCCGGCGAGTGGCAACAGGACCATCCAGTCCATCCCGGGCGATCCCCCCAACCTTCAGACGCGCCCCTCAGGCTGCGCCTTTCACCCCCGGTGTCCCTCCGCCATGGATATCTGTTCGGCCGAAATCCCCGCCTTCGAGAGGAGCGCACAGGGATGCGTTGCCTGCCATCTGTACGGGCCTGCCCCGCAATTGAAAAAGGACTTGGCCCATGCGCGACAGCACTGAAGTCCTGCGTCTTGAGGGCCTGCAGGTCCACTACCCGATACAGGCTGGCGTCTTCGACCGCCTGCTGGGACGGCAAAGTGGCGGGGTGCGCGCGGTCGACGGGATCGACCTAACCATCAGCCGCGGCGAGATTGTCGCGGTCGTCGGGGAGTCCGGATCCGGTAAGACCACACTTGGCCGTGTCGTCACCAAGCTGGTGCAGCCGACCGGCGGAAGGCTGCTGTTCGAGGGCAGGGACATGACCTCCGCGCAAGGCCTCTCAGCCCTGCGCCCGTACCGGCATCGCGTGCAGATGATCTTTCAGGATGCCTATCAGGCGCTCAACCCACGGCACACCGTGTTCGACGTCGTGGCGGAGCCCCTGCGCTCGCTCCGGCTGGTCGAGAACAGCAACCAGCTCACCGGGCGGGTGAGCGAGGCACTGGCGGCTGCCGGGCTCAATCCTCCGGCTGAGTTCTTTGCACGCTTTCCGCACGAGCTCTCCGGCGGGCAGCGCCAGAGGGTCGTGATTGCTGGAGCTCTCGCGGTGAAGCCCGAGCTCATTGTCGCCGACGAGCCGGTCTCGATGCTCGATGTCTCGATTCGCGCGCAGATCCTCCAGGTCCTCACGGAACTCCGCGCGCGGCAGAACCTGGCGCTTCTCTTCATCACCCACGACCTGCCGGTCGCCTGGCTGATTGCCGACCGGATCGCGGTCATGTACCTCGGACGGTTGGTCGAGATCGGCACGGCCGACGAGATTACGCTCAACCCGCGCCATCCCTATACGATCGCGTTGCGCGACGCCACTCCGAAGGTCCGACCGGATGTCCACCGCCGTGAGTTGCTTGCCCTTAAGGGTGAGGTCCCGAGCGCTGCCCATGTTCCGAGAGGCTGCCGCTTCCATCCGCGGTGCCCGCTTGCCTTCGACCGCTGCCGGCAAGAAGAACCGCCCGCCGTGGAAGCGGGGCCTAAGCATATAGTCACCTGCTGGCTTGCGGAGTGAGGGGGGCTCTAAGAGGCCGTCGTCTAATCGCGCCAAATGCAAGTCTTTTTTGGACGTC
Organism: Mesorhizobium sp. M0011; assembly: GCF_040324155.1. Classification (NCBI taxonomy): domain Bacteria; kingdom Pseudomonadati; phylum Pseudomonadota; class Alphaproteobacteria; order Hyphomicrobiales; family Phyllobacteriaceae; genus Mesorhizobium; species Mesorhizobium sp. M0011. Next base: position 36,912 of record NZ_JAMYVQ010000046.1, read on the forward strand.
GAGGCCGGTCGTTGGCGTTTGCCGGGAGCAGTATCGTCTTCGCGGCCGGCATGAAGTCGCCGCATGATGGGGCTTCGCGGGTGAGCCTTCCAAGGTTTTGGAACGCACGCTCGGGGCATATTGCCTCGAAGGTGCAACGGCCTCTGCGGAATGGCTCGCCCTACGTCCCGGCAGGGACGCCTCGGCACGCCTCATGGCAGGCGCATGTGAGCTTGCGGTGTCAGGCCATGGCGCTGGTTGCGGCCAGCTTGCGCGCAACGGCGACGGCCGCACGCTTGAAGCCGATCCGCTCTCGCAGCTTCACCCCCCAGGCGCGCAGCTCGCTTTCGGCATAGGTGCGCGTCAGGATCTCAGGATCACGGTTGCTGCTTCATAAAGCAGTCCCCTCAGATGAGCGTCGCAGCGTCGGGAGATGTGGCCGTCATAATCGACTTCGCCAGATTGGTAGCGACGAGTGATCAGTCCCAGCCACGCGCCGACCGAACGCGACTTCTTGAAGTTCGCCGGGTCCTTGATGGCGGTCGTGAACGCGGTTGCGGTGACCGCGCCCGCGCCAACCCCTGGGATTGACATCAGCAACTGACAGACCTCGCTCTGTCGTGCGCTGGCGATAAGCTGCCGTCCAAGCTCGGCGGCGCGGGTGCGCACGCTGCGCCAAGCCTCAAGAACCGGCAGGATGATACGCGCAAGCTCTTCGCTCATGTTCCCTGTCAAGGTTGAAGGCAAGAAGGCTCGCCTGCTTGGCAGGTTTGCGAAGCAGTCGGACCGGCTGAAGCTGCACAGGGCTGGGGGTGGAGCTC
>NZ_JAMYVQ010000047.1:0-27183 GCF_040324155.1 Mesorhizobium sp. M0011
TATCAGAGCCTGCCAGTCGATTTCGATCGAATCATTCGTGCGCATCTGGCCCAGGAATCACATGTCGATTCCACCAGTCCACACCTAAGTTAGCGCCTATGGGACAGCACCCCCCTCTGTCCTGCCGGACATCTCCCCCGCAAGGGGGGAGATCAGATGTCCGTCGGCCTTCGCTAGTCTCCAGCGTTGGAAGGAAGGCGCCGCCAGCGGAACCGCCAATCTCCCCCCTTGCGGGGGAGATGTCCGGCAGGACAGAGGGGGGTGTGAAGGAACGCGGCGGCAGGTGTTGGGCGGCTTCGCTCAGTCCCACTATAAGGAAGGCGCCTACGCCGCCCTCTTCCACCCATTTTTGATATGCTTATACCCTTCCCGATAGACAGCTTCCGGCGTCTCTGAAAAATCGCGCCACACCTTGGTCGCCGCCGCCAGATCCCCCAGCGAACGGCCGAACGCCTCGATCGTCAGCCAGTCGTCATAGCCGCTCTTGCGGATGGCCGAGAATGTTTCCTTCCACGGAATGTTGCCGCGCCCCGGCACGCCGCGATCATTCTCCGAAATATGGATATGCACGACATTCCGGCGGTGTTTCGTGTAGGCGCCGATCGGGTCGGCCTCCTCGATATTGGCGTGGAAGGTGTCGTACATCGCCTTGATGTGCGGCCGGTCGATGGCATCGATATGCTCGGACAGGTCCGCCATCGTGTTGAGCAGGTAGCATTCGAAGCGGTTCAGCGCCTCGAGCCCGATGGTGACGCCCTTGTTGCCGGCATGGTCGCCGATCGCCCGCTGCGAGGCGACGGAGCGCTTTTTCTCGGCAGAGGTCGGTCCGGAGCCGGAAAAGGCGCCGAGCGTCGAATGCAGCGGGCCACTCAGCGTGTTTGCGCCAAGTGCCTGCGCGCAGTCGATCGCCCATTTCATGTAGTCGACACCGGCCTTGCGCGTCGCCGCGTCGGCCGAGATCAGGTTCATCCGGGGATCGCCCATGGCCGAAACCGCGGTCCGCTCCAGCCCGATGCGGTCGAGCAGATCGCCGAGCTTTTTATAATCGTCCGGCGCGCCGGCGAAGATCGGTATCTCGACGCCATCAAAGCCGGTTGCCTTGATATCGCGCAGCAGTGGTTCGTGTGCCTTCGACACGGCCGTCGTCCATAAGAACATGCACATGCCGATTTTCATCGACGCCCCCCTCCCCTTGGATCCCCCGACCGCCTCTATTTCAGAGCTTCGTCCACGCCCCATTCTTCTTCGACGACTTCACGCAGGCCTCGATGAAGGCCATGCCCTCGACGCCGTCCTGGATGGTCGGGAAGACGACGTCCTTGGCCGGCTTGCCGCCCTTGCGGCGTGCCGCGCGGATGGCGCGCGCGGCCTCCTGGTAGATGTTGGCGAAACCTTCGAGATAGCCTTCCGGATGACCTGACGGCACGCGGCTGACACGGCCCGCCACCGGCAGCGCGCCGGCGCCGTTGCGGGTGATCAGTTGCTTCGGCTGGCCGAACGGCGTGTACCAGAGATAGTTCGGGTCGGCCTGCACCCATTCCAGCCCACCCTTCGAACCGTAGATGCGCAGTTTCAGCCCGTTCTCATGGCCGGGCGCCACCTGGCTTGCCCAGATCATGCCCTTGGCCGGGTGCGTCTTGCCGACCGGCTTGAAGCGCAGCATGACGTTGACGTTGTCATCGAGTAGCCGGCCCGGCACGAAGGCGTCGAGATCGGCCAACAGGGAGTCCAGTTCCAGCCCCGAGACGAAGCGGGCGAGGTTGTAGGCATGCGTGCCGATATCGCCCAGCGCACCGCCGGCGCCTGCCTGCTTGGGGTCGGAGCGCCACGCCGCCTGCTTCTGGCCTGTCGCGGCCAAATCCTCGGTCAGCCAGTCCTGCGGATATTCGGACTGCACGATGCGGATGTCGCCGAGCACACCCTTGGCGACCATTTCGCGTGCTTGCCGGATCATCGGATAGGCGGTGTAGTTGTGCGTCAGCACGAACACCTTGCCAGTCTTCTCGACTATCGCGGCAAGCTTTTTCGCTTCGGCCAGGGTCGTCGCCAGCGGCTTGTCGCAGATGACGTGGATGCCGGCCTCGAGGAAGGCTTTTGCCGCCGGCACATGGACATTGTTGGGCGTGACGATGGCCACTGCCTCGATGCCGTCGGGGCGCTTCGCCTCGGCCTTGGCCATCTCGGCATAGGATGCATAGCTGCGTGCGGGGTCGAGCCCCAGTTCGGCGGCCGAGGCCTTGGCACGGGCCGGGTCGGCTGACAAAGCACCGGCAACCAGCACGAAATCATTGTCCAGCCGCGCCGCGATCCGGTGCACCGCGCCGATGAAAGCGCCTTGCCCGCCACCGACCATGCCATAGCGGATCGGGCCGCCTCCCGTTTCCGACTTTGATGCGCCGACCATGTCTTTCTCCCTCGTTGTCTCACCTCCCTTGAGGGGAGGTCGATCCGCGCAGCGGATCGGGTGGGGTCGTTGAGGCAGAGTTCGGCATGAACCGACCCCTCCCGGCCCTTCGGGCCACCCTCCCCTTGAGGGGGAGGGGAAACCGCGTCAGATTCCCATCATGGCGCGCAGCAACTTCTTGTCGGTAGCGCCGCCGGCGAAGTCGTCGAATGCCTTTTCCGTCACCCGGATGATGTGATGCTCAATGAAAGGCGCGCCCTCGGCCGCGCCGTCCTCCGGATGCTTCAGGCAGCACTCCCACTCCAGCACCGCCCAGGAATCGTAGCCATACTGAGTGAGCTTGGAGAAGATGCCGCCGAAATCCACCTGTCCATCGCCCAGCGAACGGAAGCGCCCGGCGCGGTTGGTCCAGCTCTGATAACCGGAATAGACGCCTTGCCGGCCGGTCGGGTTGAACTCGGCGTCCTTGACGTGAAACGCCTTGATGCGCTCGTGATAGATGTCGATGAATTCGAGATAGTCGAGCTGCTGCAGCAGGAAATGCGACGGATCGTAATTGATGTTGCAGCGCTTGTGGCCGCCGACCGCATCGAGGAACATCTCGAAGGTAGCGCCGTCGAACACGTCTTCGCCGGGATGAATCTCGTAGCCTATATCGACGCCATTATCCTCATAGACATCGAGGATCGGCTTCCAGCGCTTGCCGAGCTCCGCGAACGCTTCCTCGATCAGCCCGGCCGGCCGCTGCGGCCAGGGGTAGAGGTAGGGAAAGGCCAGCGCTCCCGAGAAGCTGACCGAGGCCTTGAGGCCAAGGTTCTTCGAGGCCTTGGCCCCGAACTCCATCTGTTCGACCGCCCATTTTTGCCGCGCCTTGGGATTGTTGTGCACTGAAGCCGGCGCAAAGCCGTCGAACTGCGCGTCATAGGCAGGATGCACCGCCACCAGTTGCCCCTGCAGATGCGTCGACAGTTCGGTGATCTCGACGCCGGCATCCGCGCAGATGCCCTTCACCTCATCGCAATAGGCCCTGGAGGAAGCCGCCTTCTTGAGGTCGAACAGCCGCGCGTCCCAGGTCGGGATCTGCACGCCCTTGTAGCCGAGACCGGCCGCCCATTTGGTGATCGACGCCAGTGAGTTGAACGGCGCGGCGTCGCCCGCGAACTGCGCCAGAAACAGCCCGGGGCCCTTCATTGTCGTCGGCATCGGCATCCTCCCTCATTTCTCTCGCGACCGAGCATAGCGCCGATTGGAAACAGGGCCAGCCACTTTGGTCTTTTCTCAACGGGTGCTTGCACGCACCGCCATTCTGGTATTACCAAATGTGGAAATTTGGTCAAGCCATGCAATGCGCCGTCAAGACCCGAAAATCACCCGGTGCAGGCCTATATATCTCAATATAATCAAGCAAATAATCCACAGCGAAAGTTGCGTCCCAGCGCTTCTTGCCGATCTGGAGAATTTGCTGTAGACCTCGCTTCAGGCCCAATTGGTCGAACCAGTTTGCGAGAAAAGGCTGGGAACGCCTTGGGGAGGAACCTTTGTGTCGCCTTTTGGCGATGCATGTCGCAGGCGAACCATAGAGACGATTTGGGAAGGACAGACCATGCATCTTTCGACGCACAACTGGATGCGCGCGGAACCCTTGGAGACGACGCTCAAGCGCATCAAGAAATTCGGCTATGAGTCGATCGAGATTTCCGGCGAGCCCGAGCAGTACAAGACCAAGGAGACCCGGGCGCTGCTGAAGGAGCATGGTATTCGCTGCTGGGGCGCGGTGACCCTGATGCTGGGCGAGCGCAACCTTGCCGCCAGGAACCAGGGCCAGCGCGAGCGTTCCGTTCAGTATGTCAAGGATGTGCTGACCATGGTCAGCGAACTCGATGGCGAGATCATCACGCTGGTTCCGGCGACCGTCGGCAAGGTTGTGCCTGACGGGACCGAGGAAGAGGAATGGAAGTGGGTAGTCGACGCCACTCGCGAGTGCTTCACCCACGCCAAGAAGGTCGGCGTCAAGATCGCGGTAGAGCCGCTCAACCGCTTCGAGACCTATCTGTTCAATCGCGGCGCCCAGGCGCTGGCGCTGGCCGATGCGGTCAGCCCCGAATGCGGCGTCTGCCTCGATGCCTATCACATCCACATGGAAGAATTTAACGTCTATGACGCGATCCGGCAGGCCGGAAAGCGCCTGTTCGACTTCCATGTCGCCGACAACAACCGGTTTGCCGCCGGCCTCGGCCAGATCGACTGGCCGAAGATCGTCGCCACCTTGCGCGAGATCGGCTACGATGGCGCGCTGACCAATGAGTTCGTCGCGCCCGTCGACCGGACGCCGGCAGCCCCCTATCCCGACATGGTCGAGCGCAATCCGGTCGACATCTCGCCCGAGCAGCTGAAGTTCATCCAGGACCACGGCTCCAGCGTGCTCACCGAGAAATTCTACACCGACCAGATGCGCATCAACGCCGAGACGTTGCTGCCGCTGATCAAGTAGCCGACTGCCTCTGGGAAATTCGCCCTTCCGCCCTGACCGGCGGCGGGGCTGGGGAAGAATATGCGCATCAAGTCCGTCCAAGCCTGGTGGATCCGCGTTCCGATCGAAGCCGCTCGGCAGCACCGCAGCGACTTCGGTCAGGTGACGACCTTCGACGCCGCCATCCTGCGCATCGAGACCGATGACGGGCTGGTCGGCTGGGGCGAAGGCAAGAACGCCGCTGGCAGTGCCGGCAGCTACGGTGCGCTCGTCCACATGCTGAACCATGAGGTCGGGCCGCAACTGGTCGGCCGCGATCCGGCCGACATCGGCGTCATATGGGAGATGCTCTACAATGGCGTGCGCCACGACAGCGCCGCGCGTGGCGGCCACGCCATGCCGCAACTGGCGCGGCGCGGCATGAGCATCGCCGCCATCAGCGCCGTCGACATCGCGCTGTGGGACATTCTTGGCAAATCGCTTGGCGTTCCGGTCTGGCGGCTGCTCGGCGGCCGCAAGCTCGATCGCATGCCGGCCTATGCGTCCGGCGGCTGGGCAGCCGCCGACGCCATCGGCGAGCAGTTGAAGTCCTATATCGCCAAGGGCGGTTTCAAGGCACTGAAGATGCGCGTTGGCGCCATGGATGGCGCGGCACACATTTCCGCCACCCGCGTGCGGGCCGCACGGCAGGCGCTCGGCCCCGATGTCGAACTGATGGTCGACGCGCACGGCACCTACACGGTGGCCGAGGCCAAGCGCTTCATCCACCTTGTCAACGATTTGGACCTCGCCTGGTTCGAGGAACCTATTATCGCTGACGACAAGCCCGGCATGGCTGAAGTGCGGGCGTCAGGTGCCGTCCCGATCGCCACCGGCGAAAGCGAGGCGACACGCTATGCCTTCCGCGACCTTGCCGTGCTCAAAGCCGCCGACATCTTCCAGCCTGATCCCGCTTTCTGCGGCGGCATCAGCGAGGCGATGAAGATCGGCACCATCGCCAGCGCCTTCAATTTGCGCTTTGCACCCCATTTGTGGGCCGGCGCGCCCTGTTTTTTCGCAGGCTTGCATGTCTGCGCCGCCTCGCCGTCGAGTTTCACCGTCGAATATTCGCTTGGCGCCAACCCGATGATCCATGATCTGGTCGAAGAGACTGTCGAAGCCAGGGACGGTATGATAGCGATCCCGGAAAAACCGGGTCTGGGATTCACCATTTCGGAGCGGTTCCTGGAGGCGCACGCGCAACGCGGTTGACGATGAAAGAAAAGAACCTCCTCGCAGAACTCGCTGCCTACCTGTTCTCCCATTCGGACAAGGAGAGCGGCCGAACGCCTTCGGAACGCGAACTGGCGGAGCATTTCGCCGTCAGCCGCGGTCAGATCCGCGAGGCGCTGGCCATCCTGGAGGCCATGCGCATCGTCGAGCGTCGAGCCAAGTCCGGTATCTACATCGACACCAAGCAGGCCAGTGTGGAGGCCATGGCGCTTTTTGCCCGCGCGGGCCTGCCGCTCGACCCGATCCAGATCTACGAAACGGTCGAACTGCGCAAGATCCACGAGATCAAGGCGGCCGAACTTGCCTGTTCGCGTGCCACGGAGGAGAATTTCGAGCGGCTGCGCGAAATCCTGAAGGCTTCGGAAGAGCGCATCGCCGCCGGCGAAGGGCTTGCCAGGGAAGACCGCGAATTCCACCTCGAAATCGTGCGCGCCACCAAGAACAGCGTCTTCCACAATGTCTGCAGCGTCTACTACATGATGGGCGAGCAGCGCCTGCCGATCTATTTCAACGACCCCGAGCGCAACCTGCGCTCGCATGCCGAGCATATCCAGATCTATGAGGCGCTGCTGCGCCGCGACGGCAATCTCGCCCAGGCGCTGATGAGCGCCCATCTTCAAGGGGCTGAGAGCTACTGGAAAGGCTTGATCGAGGGCCATGGCGAGGAGCCGCAAAGCCCGGCGCTCGAAAGAGCCTGATCGACATGGCCCGTATCCTCACGACCCACGCCCTGCACCCGCGCGCCTCGGCCATGCTCTTAGGCGCCGGCGAACTCGTCGTCGCCTCCGCCATCGATCCGGCCACGCTGGCCGCCGAGGCTAAAAATGCCGAGATCGTCATCGTGCGCGCGCCGCTGCCACCACAGCTTTTCGACGGCGCAAAGCTGCTGAAGGCGGCAATCCGCCATGGCGCCGGGCTCGACATGATCCCCATGGAAGCAGCGACCGCCGCCGGCGTGCTGGTGGCGAATGTGCCGGCGGTCAATGCCCGCTCGGTTGCCGAGCACGTCATGTTTGCGGCGCTTGCTTTGCTGCGCAACTTCCGCGCCGTCGACCGCGACCTGCGCACCAAAGGCTGGCTCGCCGGCCGCGAGCACGCCAATTCCAACATCGAGCTTGCCGGCAAGACGATCGGCATCGTCGGCCTCGGTGCCGTCGGCCAGGCGGTCGGCCATATCGCCGCGCACGGCTTCGACTTGAAGGTGGTGGCAACGACGCGCAGCATGCAGCCGGCGCCGGACAAGGTCGGCTTCCTGTCGATCGACGCGCTGGTCGAGCAGAGCGACATCATCGTGCTCTGCTGCCCGCTGACGCCGGAAACGCGCGGCCTGATCAACCGTGAGCGGATCGCCCGAATGAAGCCCAATGCGCTGCTGATCAACGTGTCGCGCGGACCGGTCATCGACGACGACGCGCTGATCGAGGCGTTGCAGAAACGCCGTATCGGCGGCGCCGCGCTCGACGTGTTTGCGACGCAGCCGCTGCCGTCGAATCATCCCTATTTCGGCTTCGACACTGTCATCATCACGCCGCACATGGCCGGGATCACCGAAGAATCGATGATGCGCATGGGCGTCGGCGCGGCGGGTGAAGCCTTGCTGGTGCTGGCCAACAAGCTGCCGGTCAATCTGCGCAATCCGGAAGTGGTCGATCACTACCGGCGGCGGTTTCCGGAGAGCCTGTAACACATCGCGGTTTCGCCCCAATTCTCCGCGACGTTGAGAGCCATGTCCGATCCACGCCTCGCATCCCTGGTAGCCGTCGTGTGTTCGCTCTGCGCCATGCCGTCATTCGCGGCCGAAAGCAGCTATGTCTATTGTGACAACGGGCTGCGCTGCTTCAAGGCGCCCTGCCCATCCAACAGCGCACTCGACCTTGCCACCGGCACGATCATCAAGGGCGTGTCGATCGACCCCAGCGGATTGCCGCAGGCCGACAAGGCGATAACCGATCTTTCCGACGCGCTTTATGCCGGCAAGATCGTCGTCAGAGGCTCGATCGAGCACCGCACCCAGACGATCACCGGCAAGGAGCACAATCTCCCCTGGCTGGTCGCGACCCGTATTGTGCGGACCGCCAAGGACAGCGAACGCAAGCACTGTTCGTCGCGCTGATAGGCAGGTCAGCCCTGGTCACGCGCCAAGCAGCTGTTCTATTTCAGCAGCAATCCGCAGCAGGCGCCGGTCGTGCCCGTTGCGCGCCACCAGCATCAATCCGGCGGGCAGCGCCGTGCCCGGCATCGGCAGCGAGATTGCGCAGAGATCGAACTGGTTGGCAACCTGCGTGTTGCGCAGCAGCAGGCCTTCGGTGCGGTCACGCAACTCGGCATCGTCAGACATCGAGACGATGGTCGGCGCCGTCACCGGTGTGGTCGGCAGAGCCAGCACATCGACCGATGCCAGCCGCTCGTCCATGGCGGCAACGAGCGCTGTGCGGCGGCGCATTGCCCTGATGTAGACAGGCGTCGGCAGCATTGCCGCCCGCGACAAAGGTCCGCTGACATGCGGGTCGACCGGCACCGAAGCCCCAGCCGCCAGCCAGTCGGCATGCACTTCGGCCCCTTCCATGGCAGCGATCGAGCCACGCTTGGTGGCGGCCCGCAAATCGGCAAGCAGATCATCGATCGATAAGCCCGCGATCCGCGCGCCTGTCTGTTCGATCTTGCCAAGGCAGCGGTCGAACGCGGCCGCCACCTCGTCTTCCGTCTCTTCGAAAAGGACGCCGCGCGGAATGCCTACGCGAAGCCCTGCAAGGGCAATCGGCGTCAGCGCGGTCGCCACCTCACCGGCCATTACGGCGTCGGCGGCGGCACACTGGGCGACGGTTCGGGCAAGTGGGCCGATCGAGTCCAGCGTGGCGGACAGCGGGAACGCACCGGCGAGTGGCACGCGTCGCGCTGTCGGCTTGAAGCCGACGACACCGTTGAGTGAAGCCGGAATGCGTATCGAACCGCCGGTGTCGGAACCGATCGATATTTCGCTCGTCGCCTCGCCGACGGAAACGCCGGCGCCTGAGGAAGAACCGCCCGGAATGCGGCTGGCGTCCACGGCATTGCCAGGCGTGCCGAAATGCTGGTTGTCGCCGATCGCGGTGAAGGCGAATTCGGTCATGTTGGTCTTGCCGATGATCATCGCGCCGGCCTGCCGCAGCCGGCTGACGATCACGGCATCGCACAGCGGAGGTGCTGCGGCCCTAAGCATCAGCGAGCCGGCCGTGGTTGGTTCGCCGGCGACATCGAACAAGTCCTTGACCGAGACGATGGTGCCATCGAGCGGCCCCAGTGTTACGCCCGCGCGCTGGCGCGCATCGCTGGCATCGGCCGCGGCACGCGCGGCTTCGGCATAGAGCTTCGTGAACACGCGCTCTTCGCCGGCACGGGCAGCGAGGCGCGCGAGAATGGTTTCCAGATGATCACGAACGGATTGCATTTTCGGTGTCGGACTCCGGACGTCTTGAACGTCCTTGGGGCATGGATTGCCGAGACTTAACCCGGCGCAGGCGGTTTTGCACCCTGTCTAATGCGAGGAAAAATCCGATGCTCTACAAAGGCAGCTGCCACTGCGGCAAGGTCGCCTTCGAATTCAAGGCCGAACTGACGGGCGCCTTGCGGTGCAATTGCTCGATCTGCTCGCGCAAGGGCGCCCTGTTGTGTGCCATCCCGCACGGGACCTTGCAGGTCCTGGCCTGGGGCGACGATCTCGGCACCTACACATTCGGCAATCATGCCATCGCGCACCGGTTCTGCCGGGCCTGCGGCATCCATCCCTTTGCGGAGGATGTCCGCGAAGGCAGCGAACGCAGTGCCTACATCAACATCAACTGCGTGGCCGATCTCGACCCCTCGACCCTGTCGGTTTTCGATTTCGACGGGCGGTCGGCCTGAGTTTGTTCGCCCCTGCCATCACAACGGCAGCGGCCCGAGAACCGTGACAGTTCTCAGGCCGACGCGCAGTGTCAGGGAAGCCTGATCGCGTCCAGGCTACTTGGCGCACTTCGGGCCGCGCAGGAACACCACGATGGCCGCCAGCAGTGTCGCCGCGCCGCAATAGGCGAAGGCACTGGCCACGCCGGCATGGTCGACCAGCAGGCCGCCGAAGACGGCGCCGAGCGCGATCGCCACCTGGAACGTCGCCACCATCAGTCCGCCGGCGCTTTCTGCCTGATCGGGCGCTGCCCGCACCAGCCAGCTCTGCAGCCCGACCGGCACCGCGCCGAAAGCAAAGCCCCAGACCGCGACGGCGGCAGCGGCGATCGTCGGCGAAGCCCCGAAACCCAGCATCGAGGCGGCGGCCAATGCGATCAGCAACGGCGCCAGCGCAACGGCTGCCTTGAGGCTGCGCTCGGCCAGGATACCGCCGGCGACATTGCCGAAGAAACCGCCAATGCCATAGGCCAGCAGCACCAGCGAGATCGTCTCGATGTCGAGCACGGGGACCTTCTCGAGGAAGGGACGGACATAGGTGAAGCCGGCAAAGTGTCCAGAAGCGACCAGCAGCACGACCAGCAGCGCCACCCTGATCGACGGACGCTTCAGCACGTCGAGCAAGGTGCGGAAGCTTGCAACACCCACGGGGGGCAATTTCGGAATGGTGGCCAGCTGCACCAGCAGCGCCAGGGCGGCGACGACGGTCGCAATCATGAATGCCGTGCGCCAGCCCCAGATGTCACCAACGTAAGCGCCGACCGGCGCCGCGCAGACGGTCGCCAGCGAGACGCCGGTCAGGATGATCGACATGGCGCGCGGCATCAATCGCATCGGCACCAGCCGCAGCGCCATCGCTGCCGACATCGCCCAGAAGCCGCCAAGTGCTACGCCGAGCACGACACGGGCAAGCAGAAGCACGGGCAGCGATGAGGCAAAGGTGGCCAGAAGATTGGACAGGATCAGGAATACGGTCAGCATCCACATCACCAGCCTGCGATCCATACGCCTGGTGATGATGGCCATGGTGGGTGCGGCAATGGCTCCGACGATCGCGGTTGCCGTCACCGCCTGTCCGGCCACGCCTTCGCTGACGCCGAGATCGCGCGCCATCGGCGTCAGCAGGCTGGCGGGGAGAAATTCAGCGGTGACGAGGCCAAAAACACCAAGTGCCAGCGAAACAACGGCGCCCCAGGCCGGCTCGGTTCGTTCGTCGGAGTCCGCAGGGTTCAAAAGTGTGGCGTCGATGACGCCTGTCGCCTGTTCGGCCATGGTCAGTCTCCGAGTTGTTTTGCAGCGCAGCATTTGGCTGCAACGCAACATAGGGAGTGACCACCTGGAGTTTCCATGCTAGAAACCCCATCATGCTTGACAATTCGTCCAAAATTCCGATCACTGGCGACCCGCTCACCGACATTTTGCGCGGCTTGCGCCTCGATGGCGTCGAATACGGCCGCTTCGAACTGAAGGAACCCTGGGGCATTCAGTTTCCAGCCCAGCCAGCGGCGCGGTTTCATTTCATCGGCCGCAAAGGCTGCTGGCTGAAGCAGCCATCCGGCGAATGGGTGGAACTCAAGGCAGGCGACGCGGTGCTGCTGCCGCGCGGTGCGGCGCACGTGCTGGCCAGCGAGCCCGGCGCCCAGGCCTGGCCGATCCACGGCTACGAAGTCGAGGAGGTCTGCAAGGACGTCTACTGCATGTCGAACGAAGGCATGTCGGAATGCTGCCGGCCGGGAACCCTGTTGTTTTGCGGCAGCATGTACTTCAATCTCGATGGCCTGCATCCCCTGCTCGGCATGATGCCGGATGTGATGCGCACGCATGAGTTGGAAGCCGATGAGCCCGGCATTCCGCATCTGCTGGAATCGATGGCGCGTGAGGTGACGATGGAGCGCGTCGGCTCCGGCGGCATCCTGGCGCGGCTGGCCGACGTACTGGCCGCCACCGTCATCCGTTCATGGGTCGAGCGCGGCTGCGGCGACGCCTCCGGCTGGATCGCCGCCGTCAGGGACCCGGAAATCGGCCGCGTGCTGGCCGCCATCCATCTCGAGCCAAACCATGACTGGACGGTCGAGTCGCTGGCCAGGATGCTGGGCGCCTCGCGATCGGGATTTGCCGATCGCTTCGCCACCATCGTCGGCGAAACCCCGGCAAAATATGTCACCCAGGTCAGAATGCATCAGGCACGGCAATGGCTGGTCCGCGACCGGATTAAGATCTCCGTCGTTGCGGCGCGTCTCGGCTATGAATCGGACGCCGCCTTCAGCCGCGCCTTCAAGCGCGTCATCGGCTCGGCGCCCAGCCATCTCCGGGCCGAGGAACAGGCCGATATCCGCCAGGCCAGCTGACGCACAGGGTTCCGAACTCAGCTTGACAAAGGCAGCACCCAGTTCGGCGGTCCCGGCAGTTTTTTTGCCGGCAGCTTTTCGCGATAGGAATTTTTTCTTGACTCGGTGACCTCAGCTATGCTACATTTTTGCCCATGGTGCTGATTTGCGCCGGTGACCCGCCGCACAGGTGGGTTTTGCGTCTGATGCTACGTCAGCCGACGCCCCGGCGGAGGAACCCGTTGGCCCGAGTTTGTTGCCCCTGAGCTGACGCATGGAGGCCGTGACGGACTGGTGATTCCAGGCTAGAAAAATCCGCATGGTTTTCACCTCGCCCAAGACTGGCCTGCCGGCCTCGGACGGTCCGCTAACCGACATCTTGCGCGGATTGTGGCTTGATGGCGTCGACTATGGCCGCTGCGAACTTTCAAACCCATGGGCCGTGTTGTTTCCTGCCCAGAAGGCAGCAAGGTTTCACTTTATCGGCCGCCGCCAATGCTGGCTGTTTTCGCCAGCCGGGGAATGGATTGAGCTGACACCCGGCGATGCATTGCTCTTGCCGCGCGGTGCCGAGCATGTCGTTGCCAGCGCGCCTGGCATTCCGGCCGTGCCGATCGAAAGCTACACTGTCGAGCCTTTGCAGGACAATGTCTTCAATGTCTCCAACGGCGGCCACGGCCCGAAAACCTTGCTGTTTTGCGGCAGCATGCACTTCAACCTGGACGGGTCGCACCCCTTGCTGGGCATGATGCCGGACATGATGCGCGCCAAGGAATTGATGGCTGGCGAGCCAGGTATTCCGCATCTGCTGGAAGCTATGGCCGGCGAAATCACCATGAACCGGGCCGGCTCTGGCGGCATGCTGGCGCGACTGGCCGACGTGCTGGCTGCAAGCATCATCCGTTCCTGGGTAGAAAACAGTGGCGGCGACACCAGAGGCTGGACCGCGGCGATCAAGGATCGCGACATCGGCCGCGTACTTGCCGCCATTCATCTGCAGCCCGACAGGAACTGGACTGTCGAAGCGCTGGCGCGCGAAATGGGCGCCTCGCGATCGGCCTTCGCCGAACGCTTCACGGCCATCGTTGGCGAAACACCGGCGAGATATGTCGCCCGGATACGCATGCACCAGGCGCGGCAATGGCTGATCGACGATCGGATGCGGGTTTCAGTGGTCGCCGCCAGACTGGGTTACGATTCCGAAGCATCGTTCAGCCGGGCGTTCAAGCGCATCATAGGCATCGCGCCCAGCCACCTGCGCACTGTCGACGGCACCTCCGAAAACCGCTGAGGCGATCCCGGATCCGCGGCCGTGGATTGCCGGGTCTGGATGAATTGCCGGGTCTGGATGAATTGCCAAGCCTTCCGGACGCAATGCCATTGCCGGGCCACCCGCATGTAATAGCTTGCCAGAACCAAGCAGCGAGAGGCCGGCGTCCAGTCGGTCCGAAGAGGAGAACCAATGCCAAATTATCCGAAGGTCATCGCACTCGCCGTCATGCTTGCGGTTCCCGGGCGCGCCTTTGCCCTCGAGGACAGCTACCTGCCGGCCGACAAGATCCCCTATGTGGCGGAAGTACCCGACCAGCCGCATCGTCTTGGCCTATTGTGGGGCGAGCGGGCCAAGGGCCCGGCAGGAACGTTGCTGAAGGTTCCCGGCAACTGGCGTGCACCGGTCCATGCGCACACCGCGGATTATCGCGCGGTGGTCATAAAGGGGCTGTGGGCGCACTGGCAGATGGATGGCGGCGAGGCGACCAAGGTCGAACTGCCTCCTGGATCCTATTGGACCCAGAAGGCCGATGAGATGCATGACGACGCCTGCGTCTCCGACACGGAATGCGTGATCCTGCTAATCAACGACACACCCTACGAAACCTACTTCCAGAAATAGGCTCGGATGCAGCCTATGAGGCGTGTCGCAAGCTGACGCCGCTGCCCTTGTCGAACAGCACCACCTTGTCGGGGTTCCAGGCAAAGCGCACCGCCTGCTCGATGGCGACGTCAGTCCTGGCCGGCACGGTGGCACGCAGCGTCGCGTCGCCGACGCGCAGCGTCAGGATCTTTTCGACGCCGTGGTTCTCGACGTCGTGGACACGCGCCTCGACCGGCGCGCCGCTCTCGAGATAGACGTCCTCGGGACGAATGCCGAAGACGAGTGGGCGACCGTCGGTCGCCGCACCCGCCTTTAGCCCCCCAAAAGTTTTGGCTCCCCCTGAAAATGGCAGTTCGAAATTCAACGGCGCCATCACCGCGCGGCCGTTCACGAGCTTGCCGTCGATGAGGTTCATCGGCGGCGAGCCGACGAAGCTCGCCACATAGGTGTCGCGAGGATTGTTGTAGATCTCGTGCGGCGTACCGGTCTGGACGATGCGGCCATGGTTGAGCACGCCGACCTTGTCGCCCATCGACATCGCCTCGATCTGGTCGTGGGTGACGAACAGGAAGGTGGCGCCGAGCTGCATCTGCAGGTTCTTCAGTTCAGTCCGCAGCGCCTCGCGCAGTTTTGCGTCGAGCGCCGACAGCGGCTCGTCCATCAGGAACACGCGCGGCTTGCGCACGATGGCCCGGCCGATCGAGACGCGCTGCATCTCGCCGCCGGACAGCCGATCCGTCTTGCGGTCGAGCAGATGCTCGATCCGCAGCGTACGGGCGGCACGGTCGACGCGATCCTTGATCTCGGCGTCGGGCAGCCGGCGGATTTTCGGCTTCAGCGGAAACTCGAGATTTTCGCGCACGGTGTAGCGCGGATAGAGCGAGTATTGCTGCAGCACCAGCGCCACGTCGCGCTCGGCCGCACCCCAGTCGGCGACGTCGACGCCTTCGATGAAGACCTGGCCTTCGCTCGGCTTTTCCAGGCCGGCGATAAGCCGCAGCGTCGTCGTCTTGCCGGCGCCCGTCTCGCCCAGCAGCACGAAGAACTCGCCATCGGCAATGTCGAGATCGAGCCCGGTGAGCGCAGTGTGGTTGCCGAAGGTCTTCGAGATGTTCTTGAGCTGGATATGGGCCATCAGAGTCTCACCTCAAGCGACTTGCCGCTTGCCTTGTCGAAGAAGTGCGCCTGGGTCGGGTCGATCCTGGCGAAGACCCTTTCACCGGGTCCGGCAACAAAGCCGCTCTTGGTGCGAGCCCGCAGCAACTCGGTTCCGACCTTGAGATCGACGATGTCGAAGGAGCCGAGCGGCTCGACGATATGCGTGTCGACAGCAACGAAGCCCTCGGTCGCCTCGCGCCGAATGAGCACGCCCTCCGGTCGGATGCCCAGCGCGAGCTGCCGCCCGGCATGGCCGTTGAGCTTCGACAGCAATGCCTGCGGAAATTCGAAGCCGGAAGCCGCGCCGCCGACCGTTACCGAGACCGCGGATCCGGTCTCGGCGACTGCGGCATCGGTGACATTCATCACCGGGCTGCCGACGAATTGCGCCACGAACAGATTTGCCGGCTGCGAATAGACCTCGTCGGGCGTGCCGACCTGCTGCAAGACGCCTGCGTGCATGATGACGATGCGGTCGGCCAGGCTCATGGCCTCGATCTGGTCGTGCGTGACATAGATGGTGGTCGAGCCCTGCTTGATGTGCAGCCGCTTGATTTCCGCGCGCATCTCCTCGCGCAGCTTGGCGTCGAGCGCGCCGATCGGCTCGTCCATCAGCATGGCCTTCGGCCGCCGCACCAGCGCCCGGCCGATGGCGACGCGCTGCATGTCGCCACCCGAGAGCGCCGACGGCTTCTTGTCCAGCAGGTCGGTGATCTGCAGCGTCTTGGCGACGGAGCGAACCTCGCTGTCGATCTCCGTCTTGCTCTTGCGCGTGGCACGCAAGGGGAAGGCGATGTTCTCGTAGACGCTCATATGCGGATAGAGCGAGAACGACTGGAACACCATGGCGATGTCGCGGTCGGCGGCCTTCAAATGCTGTACCGGCTTGCCGTCGATGAAGATGTCGCCCTCGTCGATGGTTTCCAGCCCGGCGATGGCGCGCAGCGTTGTCGTCTTGCCGCAGCCCGACTGGCCCAGCAGCACGATGAACTCGTTGTCGGCGATCTTGAGGTTCAGGTCCTTGATGACCTGGACGGCGCCGAAGAATTTCTGGACGCCGCGAAGCTCGATCTGGGTCAATGCTGTGCTCCCGGATTGCGCACCTGGCCGGTGCCGGCCTTTTCCTCGGGCGCGATCTTGGAGGTTACGTTGAAGCCGACGAGTCCGATCAGGATGATGGTCAGGCCATAGGTGTGCAGCAGCATGCTCCAGGGCTGGCAGAGCGCGATGATGCCGAGCACCATCAGGATCTGCGATCCGGGCTCGAGGTACTTCTGGTTGATGGCGCGAAAACTCATTTGCGGATCGCTCCGAAGGACATGCCGCGCAACAGATGGTTGCGAAGCAGGAAGGTGAAGATGGCGACCGGCAGCAGGAACAGGAAGGTTCCGGAGGCGATCACCGTCCAGTCCGGCAGGCCCGAACCGACCTGGCTCGGGATGAAGGGAGGCGCGGTCTGGGCGCGGCGGTTGGTCATGATCAGCGCAAAGGCGTATTCGTTCCACGCGGTGATGAAACAGAACACGGCGGTGGCGGCGATGCCCGTGGCGGCCTCCGGCAGCACGATCTTGAAGAACGCCTCCATGCGCGTGTAGCCGTCGACAAGCGCTGCCTCCTCATACTCCTTCGGGATCTCGTCCATGAAACCCTTCATCAGCCACACGGAGAAGGACAGGTTGAAGGCGGTGTAGAGAATGATCAGGCCCAGATGCGTGTCGTTGAGCCCGACTGCCCGGTACATCAGGAACATCGGAATGGCGACCACCACCGCCGGCAACATGCGCGTCGACAGGATGAAGAAGAGCAGGTCCGCCTCCCCTTTCACCTTGAAGCGCGAGAAGCCATAGGCGGTGAATGTCCCCATGCCGACCGCCAACACCGTCGAGGTGATGGCGATGATGAGCGAGTTCAGGAAGCGGCTCGGATATCCCGACCATTGCACCTGGCCCTTGCCGTCGCGCACGATCTTCTCGCCGCCGTCGAACACGACGCGCTCCCACCACGGGGCGGCGGCATATTCTTCAGCCGACGGCGGGCTGCGCAACTGTGAGCGCTTTGTGAAAAGTTTGACGAAAGGCGAGATGGTCGGCTCGAACATCACGGTCGGCGGGATCGTCGTGGCCAGGTTGCGTGGCTTGAACGAGGTCGCCACGATCCAGTAGATCGGCGCCAGGAAGATGATCGTCACCAAAAGGACGGCGACAATAGCGACCTTGTTGAGCGCCCGTTCACCCGAAGTCTGGACGGCCGCCATCTCAGCGCTCCTTAACTTTGTTGAGGTATTTCACATAGATGTTGGTGATCGCCAGCACCATGATCAGCACGATGTAGGCAAGCGCGCAGGAGCGCCCCGTCTGCCATTCCTGGAAAGCCATCTTGTAGAGACGGATGGAAATCACCTCGGTGCTCGGCTGCGTCGACAGCACATAGGCAAGATCGAAAGTCTTGAAGGCTTCCATGGTGCGGAAGATGACCGCGATCATCAGGATCGGCGCGACCAGCGGCAGCGTGATGCGGAAGAAGGTATAGAACGGCCCGGCGCGGTCGATCGCGGCAGCTTCATAAAGATGCTTCGGCACCGCCGAAAGCCCGGCGAGCGACAACAGCATGACGAAGGGCGACCACATCCAGATGTCTGTGAACGCGACCGCGTAGAGCGCCATCTTCGGATCGCCGAGCCATTGGAATTTGCCGAGGTCGAGCACGTAGTTGATGACACCCCAGGACGGATCGTAGAGCAGTTTCCAGAACAGGCCGACCACCGCCATCGAAAGCATCATCGGCAAGAGCAGCAATGTCGTGATCAGGCCCTTGAGCGGAATGGTACGATTGAGCAGCATCGCCGTTCCAAAGCCGACGACAACCTGACCGACGACCGAGACGATGACGTATTTCGCGGTCACCGCGAAATTGTTCCAGATATAAGGGTCGCTGAGGAGTTCGCGATAGTTCTTCAGTCCGACGAAATTGGCCGGCGCATTGGTCGACGCGCGGAAGTCGGTGAAGGAATAGCCGAGCGAATAGATCAGCGGAAAGATGTTGAAGACGATCAGGAACACGATCGTCGGGATGATGAAGAGGTTGCGTATCGAAATGTCGCTGAGGCCGCGAGAGGCGGCTCTGGAGGAGGTATTCAGCGGTGTGATCATTGTGGTCGCCAAGACCTGCTCCCATTCCTGAAAAAGAAAACGGAGGAGGCACGGGCCTCCTCCGCACTACATGTCGGTTATTGGCCGCGGCCGTATTTCTTGAACGTGGCGTCCCAATCCTTCGCCAGCGCATCCAGCATTTCCTTGGCCGTACCATCGCCATTTACGATGTACGGATAGACACGCTGGTTGAGCTGCTGCAGCAGTTCCGCATATTCCGGCACCGCCCAGAAGTCCTTGACCTTGAACATCGTGTCGTAGAAGGCCTTGTTGTAGGGCGTGGCGTTCTGGAACTCGGCCGATTCCAGCACGGCCTTGTTGCAGGTGTAGCCGCCGAGGGCTGCCCACTTCTTCTGCGTATCGTCCTGGATGAACCACTTCAGGAATTTCATCGCCTCTTCCTTGTTGTTGGAATAGGAGACGACGGAAATGCCCTGGCCGCCGAGCGCGGCGAATTGCTCACCACCTGGACCTGCCGGGTTGGCGAAGAAGCCGGTGTTCTTGGCATGCGGGTTCGACGCCTCGTTGATCAACGAGGGGAAGAAGGCGAAGTAGTTCATGCTCATCGCCGCCAGGCCTTCGGTGATGGCCTGGTTGTTCTCGACGAAAAAGGCGTTGGTCCAGCCCGGAGGCGTGAAGCCGAACAGCTTGCGGTAGTTTTCTGCCGCGGCTACCGCCTTGTCCGAGTTGATGATGCCGTCGACCTTGTAAGTGCCGAAGTCGCCGAGCTCACCGCCATACGAGAACAGCGCGTTCTCGAAGCCCATCGCCAGGCCGTCATACTGGTTCTGGGTGTAGATGGCGATGCCGTAGCGGTTCTGGTCGGGCCTATTGAAGAACTCCGCGATGTCGGTCATTTCCTTGAAGGTCTTGGGAACGGCAAGTTCGTAGCCATACTTGGCCTTGAACGCTTCCATTTCCTTCGGGTCCTCGAACCAGTCCTTGCGGTAGGCCCAGCCCACTGCGTCGCCCTCGGCCGGGATAGACCAGTATTTGCCGCTGTTGCCGGGATATTCGGAGTAGAACTTGACCGTCGCCGGAGCCATCTTGTCGAGAACCTGGTTCTCTTTGACGAAGTCCGTGAGGTCGACATAGTGACCGCCCTCGGAGGCGGCACCAAGCCATTGCGAGTCGCCGACGACCAGGTCATAGGCGCTGCCCTTGGCGTTGAACTCGGTGAAGGCCTTGGTCTGGAAATCGGCCCACGGGGTGGTTTCCACCGTGATCTTGACGCCGGTTTGCTTCTCGTACTCGTTGCCGAGTTCCTGCAGATAGTTTGCGGGATCCCATTCAGCCCAGAAGATGGTGAGTGACTTTTCCTGCGCGTAAACGGACGTTCCGCAGGCAAGCGTTAAGCCGATACCAGCAAGTACGCTGGTCACTAACTTGCGCATAATGATTTCCTCCCTTGTGCGCGTTCTACCTTATCGTGCGAGCCGGCAACGTGGCCGGCCCTGGTAGTTCCTCCCGTGATCGCACCTTTCCGGTTTCGAGCCTCCTCGCCCCGCCGGAAAATGGATCGCAGCCCTCACTTTCGATCCGCATTTCTGATCCAATCTGGTATTACCAATTTTGCATGCACGTCAAGCCCTTTCTTGGCAGCTTGACATGGCCATTGCCATGGGATTCCCGCTTTATCTGCCTGTTTTACCAAGATTTTCCTACTCAGTGATATGATTGGGTATTGTCCGATACTCCACCCAACGGCTAAGATCGGTAGTGTGCATGCCAATCTGGTCGAACCAGTTAGGCTCTATCTCATGACTGCCTTCGGATCGAGGCTGCCTCCTTCATCGACCGATTCCGCGACTGCCGCACGCACCAGCGCCCCGGCCGCCCACTGTGCGACCGCCCTCGTCCGGCGGCTGTCCAGCCCCCAGATATCCTTGAGCACGATCAGCACCTCGACGCCGAAGATCAGCGACAGCGCCTGCGCCAGCCGCTTGAAGTCGCGCGGCGGCAAACGGCCCTTGAGCGGCGCGATCGCATCTTTCAGCAAGTCGATGCGATGGCCGCGCGTAAAGGCGGGCTCACCGCCCAGCGTGCCGGCCTGACGTCGCGCCCATTGATCGAGCGACAGCTTCAGTGCTGCCTTGAACGTGGCTTCGAAGGCCTCGATGCGCGGCATGGCCGTGTCGAACAGCTCCGCGACCCGGCGCTCGGCATCGGCGGAGGTCGATTGCCAGGTGAGGATTGGCCCCAGCCCCTCGTCGACGACGGCCTGCACCAGTGCCGACTGGCTCGGGAAGTAACGATAGGCGGTGGCGCGGGAAACCTCGGCGGCCTCGGCGATCTCGCTGACCGAGGGTGTGACGCCCGCCTGCATCAGCCTTGTTGCCGTCTCCAGCATCAGCCGTTTCGTCCGCGCGCGCGGCCCACGTTCGGGCACTGGACCGGTTGCCCGTTCAGCGTCGTCGCTCGCAGCGGATTGTTGACGTGAGACATTCATGCCAATACGATACGCGCGTCTCAAAAATTTGCAATGGTGTCCGCATCGTCGAGTGGCCCGGGCAATGAGCAATGGGGGCGGCATCGCGCCTGCCAGGATCGGGGGAGCGCAATGAAGCGTATCTATGTGGTGGGTACCGCGGACACCAAGGGCGAGGAACTCGCCTTCCTGGCCGATGCGATCGCTGCTGCGGGCGCCCTCGTTAGCCGTGTCGATGTCGGAACGCGCGGCGCAACCATCCCCGTCGATATCAGCGCGAGGGAAATCGCCGACCATCATCCCGGCGGCCGTGACGCCGTGCTCGGCGGCAATGATCGTGGCGCCGCGGTCGCCGCGATGGGCATCGCCTTCGCCCGCTTTGCCCAATCGCGCAACGACATCGCAGCCATGATCGGCATCGGCGGCGGTGGCGGCACTTCGATCATCACGTCGGGCATGCGCGCCCTGCCGCTCGGCTTGCCCAAGATCATGGTCTCGACGCTCGCCTCCGGCGATACCGCACCCTACGTCGATGTCTCCGACATCATCATGATGCCGGCGGTGACAGACATGGCCGGACTGAACCGGCTCTCCCATGTCGTGCTGCATAATGCGGCTCAAGCCATATCAGGCATGGCGGCCAGACCGGCGCCGCCGCCAGACGGCCGGCCGTCGATCGGCCTCACCATGTTCGGCGTCACCACACCTTGCGTGACCGCCATCGCCGACCAGCTCCGTTCTGGATATGACTGCATGGTCTTCCACGCCACCGGCACAGGCGGCCGCAGCATGGAAAAGCTGGCCGACAGCGGCTTGCTGTCCGGCGTCGTAGACATCACCACGACCGAAGTCTGCGACCTGCTATTCGGCGGTGTGCTGCCGGCGACTGACGATCGTTTCGGCGCCATCGCTCGCACGGGGCTGCCCTATGTCGGCTCCGTCGGCGCGCTCGACATGGTGAACTTCTGGGCGCCTTCGACCATCCCGGAGCACTATCGCGATCGGCTGTTCTACGAACACAATCCCAATGTCACGCTGATGCGCACCACGGCGGACGAATGCCGTGCGATCGGCGAGTGGATCGGCACCAGGCTCGCCCGCTGCGGGGGGCCGGTGCATTTTCTCATCCCGGAAAAAGGCGTCTCGGCGCTCGACATCGAAGGCGGCGCCTTCTTCGACCCGGAAGCCGACGCCGTTCTGTTCGATGCCATCGAGCGCACCATCAAGCCCAACAGCAAGCGCCGCGTGACGCGCCTGCCGCTGCACATCAACGATCCCGAATTCGCAAAGGCTGCAACATCAGCCTTCCTCGACATCGCCAGACAGTGAGAGATCTCAAAAAATGCCCGCCATACCGCGCAAGGACATATTGAAGAAATTCAGGGGAATGATCGACAAGGGCGTGCCGATCGTCGGTGGCGGCGCCGGCACCGGCCTGTCGGCGAAAGCCGAGGAAGCCGGCGGCATCGACCTCATCATCATCTACAATTCCGGCCGCTACCGCATGGCCGGGCGCGGCTCGGCCGCCGGCCTGCTCGCCTATGGCAATGCCAACGAGATCGTCAAGGAAATGGCCTATGAGGTGCTGCCGGTGGTCAGACACACGCCTGTGCTTGCCGGCGTCAACGGCACCGACCCGTTCGTCATCATGCCGCTGCTGTTGGCCGAGCTGAAGACCATGGGCTTTTCCGGCGTGCAGAACTTTCCCACCATCGGTCTGTTCGACGGAAGCATGCGGCAAAGCTTCGAGGAAACCGGCATGGGCTTCGGCCTCGAGGTCGACATGATCGCCTCGGCGCACAAGCTCGATCTCTTGACCACGCCCTATGTCTTCAACCCCGACGAAGCCCGCGCCATGACAAAAGCCGGCGCCGACATCGTCGTCGCCCATATGGGTGTGACGACAGGCGGCTCGATCGGCGCCACGTCAGCCAAGTCGCTCGACGACTGCGTTCAGGAGATCGACGACATCGCCAATGCCGCGCGCTCGGTGCGCAAGGATGTCATCCTGCTTTGCCATGGCGGCCCGATTTCGATGCCCGACGACGCCCGTTACATCCTCTCCCAGGCCAAGGGCCTGCACGGCTTCTATGGCGCCAGCTCGATGGAACGGCTGCCGGCGGAAGCTGCGATCGCCAGACAGACCGCTGATTTCAAATCGGTGACGCTTGGTGGCCAGAAGACCACGAAGAAAAAGAAGGGATGAGAGAAATGACCGACAAGAGCAAAATGTTTGTCTACCCGAAGGACGTCAGCGCCTTCGGCTTCGACTGGGGAAAATTGGCGCTGACGGTGGCGCCCGAAGTGAATGGCGCAACCCGCTTTTCCGGCGGCGTCGTCGACCTGCCGTCCGGCAAGGGCCACACGCGCCACAACCATCCGGGCGCGGAAGAGATCATCTTCGTCATCTCCGGTCATGGCGAGCAGATGGTCGAGGACGAAAAGGGCAATCCGGTGGTCGCAAAAGTCGGCCCCGGCTGCACCATCTATGTCCCGGAAAGCCGCTTTCATTCGACGCTGAACACCGGCGATGGGCCGATGCAGCTGTTCGTCGTCTATTCGCCGGCCGGGCCTGAACTGGTTTTGCGCGAGCTGCCGGATTTCAGGCTGATTCCGGCGGGGCAGTGATCTTTCCTCCGTCCCGCGTTTGCTGGAAGGCCCCCTCATCCGGCCGCTTCGCGGCCACCTTCTCCCCGAGGGGAGAAGAGACGAGCATCATCGCCGGCTCCCTCCTCTCCCCTCGGGGAGAGGTCGGATTGCCCCGAATTGCTCTTCGCAATTCGGATGGCAATCCGGGTGAGGGGGCAGCAGCCTCAATACCAGCTAGGCGCTCGCGCCTCTGTTCCATCCCCTGCCACGATCACCGAACATCACATAGCCGGTGTCGGTAACCGCCAGCGTGTCCTCCAGCTTGATGAAGCCCCGCGTCGGGTGGAGCATGGTTGTCTCCACCGACAACACCATGTTCGTCTCCAGCGGCTTTGCCGCGTAAGTGCCTTCATAGGTGACCGGATGGTTCGTCATCAGGAACGGCGCTTCATGCGTGATCAGCCCCATGCCATGGGCGAAGAAATCCGTGTAGGGCGCGACCTTCGAAGCCTTCAGCACGCCCTCGGCATGCGAAATCATGTCGCCGCCCAGCGTGCCCGCTTTGACCTTGGAGAACGCCGCCTGCTGCACCGTCTCGACCTCGGCCAGCAAATCTCTAAGTTCGGCATCCGGTTCGCCGAGGATGCCCATGCGGCAGAGGTCGCCGATATAGCCGTGATAATTGCCGCCGGAATCGATTGACAGCACCTCGCCTTTTTTCCACGCCTGCGGTGAAGCGGCGCGGTTGTGGCTGGAGCCCAGCGTCAGCAGGCAATATTCGAAATGAATGCCGCGATTGGTTTCCTCGCGCCGCAGTTGTTCGATCATCTCGCCCTTGGTCGTGCCTTCGCGCGCCCAGGCAATGGTCGCCAGCATGGAATCGGTGATCAGTTCGGAGGCCGTGCGCAGCTTCTCCAGTTCCGCATCGGTCTTGATGGCGCGCATGCGCTCCAGCATGTCGGTCGCGTCGATCAGCCTGGCATCCGGCAACGCCTTGCGGATCAGCGTATAGGCGTCCGACGGCAGGAAGCCAGGCTCGATGCCGATGCGGGCGCCGGCCTTGCCGATCTTCTGCAGATGCTCGACCGCAAGGTTGGCGGCGTCGAGCGTGCCCCAGCAGGCGGCGTGCAGCGTCGGCGTCCAGAACGGGTTGTTCTGATGTTCGCCGCCCTCCATGCGGTTGCCGATATAGGCGGCATGGTCCGGCCCACCCTTTTCGTAGACGACGATCGGCAGGTATCGGCTGTGGCCGATCGCATCCATGGCGGCGAAGAAGATGAACTTGTAGCCGCCCAGAAGATATTGCGTGTTGTGCTTGGAGGTGGCGAGCAGCACATCGATGCCGGCCTCCTCCATCAGCCGGTCGACCCTTGCCTGGTCGAACGGAATATTGCCGACGGCATTCTTGCCCGGAGCAATGTTCATCTCTCTCTCCCTGAATAGCCGGATCGCCGCAGTTCCGCTCCCGATCCCTTGGCAGTGGTTAAATCTGCACCATTTTGCCCATTCTGGTCCAGCCAGAAAGAGATGAAATGTCGCCTCTCTACGTCTCTATGTTGTCATTCGTCGCACATCCAATCAATCTGGTCCTACCAGAATGATCAAATTGAGCCACGCCCTCCAAACTGGTCCAGCGGACGAAAATTTCAAAGCCAAGCGAGGATGCGCCAATTCCGTCTCTGGCGAAACCCTCGGCAAGGCTCATAATCGCCGCCGCAAGGGATGCTGGCGGGCTTGCCGGCGTCCGAGGGTATTGGCGCACCCGACCGGGTCGCGGAGAGGACGGAGTTCGATCATGTCAGGTTTCACGATTTCCAGACGCACGATGCTTGCCGGTTCGGCAATGCTGCTGGCCTCCACCGCAATGCCGGCACCGGGCTGGGCGCAGACGCCAAAGAAGGGCGGGCGGCTGGTGCTTGCCGCCGATTCCGAACCGCGCAACCTCAACCCGGCGATTGTCGCCTCCAACGGCGTGTTCTTCATCTCCAGCAAGATCGTCGAAACGCTGGCCGAAGCCTCCTTCGACGGCAAGGATGGGCTCGCGCCACGGCTGGCGCTGAGCTGGGAAGGTGCCGCCGACGGGCTCTCGGCGACGTTCAAACTGCGCGACGGCGTCAAATGGCATGACGGCAAGCCGTTCACTTCGGCCGACGTCGCCTTTTCGGCGCTGCAGATCTGGAAGCCGCTGCAGAATCTCGGCCGCACTGTGTTCAAGGATCTGGCCAGCGTCGACACGCCCGACGATCTCACCGCCATCTTCAAATTCGCCAAGCCGACGCCGTTCCAGCTGATCCGCAACGCGCTGCCGGCGCTGAGCAGCGTGGTGCCGAAGCACATCTACGAGGTCGGCAAGATCGAGGACAACCCGGCCAACAACGCGCCCATCGGCACCGGACCGTTCAAATTCGGCGAGTACAAGGCCGGCCAGTATTACCGGCTGACCAAGAACACGGATTACTGGGGCAAGGACGAGCCCTATCTCGACGAGATCATCTATCAGGTGTTGCCGGATCGCACTTCAGCGGCGAGCGCGCTGGAGGCCGAGGAGATCCAGCTCGCAGCCTTTTCCGCCGTGCCGCTGGCCGACCTCGACCGCATCTCGAAAGTGCCGGGCCTGAAGGTGATCTCCAAGGGTTACGAAGGGCTGACCTATCAGCTTGTCGTCGAGATCAACCATCGCCGCAAGGAACTGGCCGACCTGAAAGTACGCCAGGCGATCGCGCACGCCATCGACAAGGATTTCGTCATCAAGACGGTGTTCCTCGGCTATGCCGCCACGGCCACCGGTCCGGTGCCGAAGAACGATCCGCAATTCTACACCGCCGACGTGCCGACCTATGCCTTCGACGTCGCCAAGGCCAACGCGCTGCTCGACGAGGCCGGCTACAAGAAAGGTCCGGACGGCAAGCGCTTCACGCTAAAACTGCTGCCTGCGCCCTATTTCAACGAGACCAAGCAGTTCGGCGACTATCTGCGCCAGGCGCTCGCCGCCATCGGCATCGACGCCCAACTGGTCAACAACGACTCGGCCGCGCACATCAAGGCGGTCTACACCGACCACGCCTTCGACCTCGCGGTCGGCCCGCCGGTGTTCCGCGGCGACCCGGCGATCTCGACCACCATCCTGGTGCAGAGCGGCATTCCGGACGGCGTGCCGTTCTCCAACCAGGGCGGCTACAAGAACGACGCGCTCGACGCGCTCATCGCCAAGGCATCGGAGACGCTCGACGCATCAGCCCGCACCGACCTCTACAAGGAATTCCAGAAGGAGGTGGCCACCGACCTGCCGCTGATCAACGTCGCCGAATGGAGTTTTATCAGCGTCGCGCGCGACACTGTCGGCAACATCGCCAACAACCCGCGCTGGGCGGTGTCGAACTGGGCGGACACGTATTTGGAATCGTGACAGAATTGCGCGGATGAGAGTTTGCGAGAAAAGGGGAATTTGGCCGAAGGCCGAGTTCCTTCACACCCCCCTCTGTCCTACCGGACATCTCCCCCGCAAGGGGGTGTTTGGACCGGAGACATCGCGAACAGGTGTGCGAGGACATCGCGAACAGTTTTGTCACTTATCGTCTGCAGAGGTTGA
>NZ_JAMYVQ010000048.1:0-23983 GCF_040324155.1 Mesorhizobium sp. M0011
ACCCCAGCCAATCCGGCCTCAAACCCGAGCCGCAAGGCACCCCACATTGGCCTGACCCTCCCTCCTTGCCCCTATAACTTAATAACGCAACGGGCCCGCAAGGGGGGAGATCGAATGTGACTTCGGGTTTCGCCAATCGCCAGCGTCGGAAGAAGGGCGGGACGACTAAAACTGCCAATCTCCCCCCTTGCGGGGGAGATGCCCGGCAGGGCAGAGGGGGGTTGCTGGCCCGCCCGCGTCGGAATAGAGTCCTGTGGCCCGCCTACCGATGCGAGAGAATGTTGACCAGCCGGCCGAACGGATCGCGGACATAGAAGCGGCGCACGCCCCACGGTTCGTCGGCCGGTCCGTATTCGATGGCGAAGCCCGCCGTCTTCATGGCGCCGAGCGCCGCATCGACATCATCGACCTCGATCGAAAGATCCGGCACCGGCGTTTCGGAGCCGCCTTGCGCCATGAAACTGACCTGGACATCCATCTTTGCTTGCGAGCCGTAGGTGGCGATCCAGCCAAGGTCCATAAGCACATCGAGGCCGAGGACATCCTGATAGAAACGCTTGGCCGCAGTGGCATCCGATGTCTCGATATTGGCAACGATGCGCCGGACTTTCATCGTCGGTCGCCTTTCAAGCCGTGCGCCGCAGCGCCGTTACCTCGATCTCGATCTTCATTTCCGGTTTGTTGAGCTGGCAGACGATCATCGTCGCCGCCGGCCTGATATCGCCGAACGTCTCGCCCAGAATCGGGAAGACGATGTCCACGAAGGCCTGGTCGGTGATGTAGTAATGCGCCCGCACCACATCGGCCATGTCGAAACCGCCATCCTGCAGCGCCTTGGCAATCGTCGCCAGGCAATTGCGCGTCTGCGCCTCCACCGTCTCCGGCATCGTCATCGTCGCATAGTCGTAACCGGTCGTTCCGGAGACGAAACACCAGTCGCCCTGCACCACGGCGCGCGAATAGCCGGCGGTCTTTTCGAAGGGCGAACCGGTGGAGATGAGTTTTCGCATGGGTGTCCTCGCAGGATTGAGGTGGCCATTTTGCCGGGAAGACGCCTGTCCGACCATGGGCCAACAAGGTTGGATTGGCGGTGCAAACCTTCGATGCAGCGGGACAGCACCCCCCTCTGGCCTGCCGGCCATCTCCCCCGCAAGGGGGGAGATCGGATGTCACGAATGCCAACGACCAACGTTGCAGAGATGGGCGGAGCGCTGAAGCTGCCGATTTCCCCTTGCGGGGGAGATGCCCGGCAGGGCAGAGGGGTGTGTGAAGGATCGCGGCGGGTAATTCCTTTCCGCAACACGACGACGGTGCGGCTGCCGTCGCGCAAAATACTTAGTTCGCCGACCCCAGCGCCTTGTCCAGTGCCGCCTTCACATCGGCCGGCCATGTCGCCACATCAGGCCACGCCTGCGGCTTGCCATTGTCGCCGCGGCGCGCAAAATAGAGCCTGTGCTGGGCCGGGTCGACCGCCATGAAGCCGTCATTGCCGCCGCAGTCATGCGGCACGCAGCCGCTGGCGTAGAAGGCGCCCGAAGCGGTCTTTTCCGTGCCGCCGCCGACCAGCAGGCTGGTCGCCATATCGGGCATGTCCTTGCCCAGCAGCTTTTCGGCTTCCTTGTAGACAGCCTCGTTGTGGAAGGCGTCGATGATGTTCTGGTACTTTTCCGGATCGATGTCTTTCCAGTCCGTGCCGGGTTCCGGCATGTAGGTCAGGTTGCCCGAAATCGTCAGCCCATCGGTCGGCGACCATTGCAAAGCCGGTTTCTCATCCCCCGGCAACAGATACGGCACGAAATAGATGGCATTGTCGGACACCGCCGAGGGCGGGGCGCCGCACTGGTCCTGCTCGACCATTGTGCTCTGGATCGTGCCACCTTCCGGTTTCCAGACGATCACCGTCGCCGGCCCGCATTGGTTGCCGCCGTCGCCGACATCGAACAGCGCCACCTTGACGCCGCCGACTTCCACGATTCTGTCAAAGAAGACGTCATAGTTCGTGGCCAGCTGCTGGCCGTCATAGGCAAGCACCTTCTCGCCATACTGTTCCTTCTGGGTGATGGTCAGCGTGCCGCCTTCGAAAGGGACGGGCGCCTGCTTGTCGTCATCGGCAGCGTCGGCGGCGTTCGTCCCCTGATCGGCGAACGGCTGGTCCGTCGCCGGGGCCGGCTGGGTGGCGGGTGCCTGTGTCTGCGCAAACGCGCTCACGGTTTGCCCCAGCAACAAGGCCAGCCCGCAAACGCCGGCAAGAAGCAAACGTGTCATGACTGTCCCTCCACTCAGTCGCAACGAACCCGGCGCAACGAAGGCCTGAAAAGCGGCCGGGCCTCCGCCTGGAGTGTGTACCGCTCAGGCCCAGGGGCGCTGTTCGGCGTTTCGCTTCTCGAACGAGGCGATGGCGCCGGCCTTCTCCATGGTCAGGCCGATGTCGTCGAGCCCGTTGAGCAGGCAGTGCCGCTTGAAGTCGTCGAGGTCGAAGGTCACGACACCGCCGTCGGGACCACGGATTTCCTTGGCTTCGAGGTCGACCGACACGGTGGCATTGGAGCCGCGCGAGGCGTCGTCCATCAGCTTCTCGAGATCCTCGGGGCTGACGGTGATCGGCAGGATGCCGTTCTTGAAGCAGTTGTTGTAGAAAATGTCGGCGAACGAGGTCGAGATGACGCAGCGAATGCCGAAGTCGAGCAGCGCCCATGGTGCGTGCTCGCGGCTGGAACCGCAGCCGAAATTATCGCCGGCGACCAGGATCTGCGCCTTGCGGTAGGCCGGCTTGTTGAGCACGAAATCCGGGTTTTCCGAGCCATCGTCCTTGTAGCGCATTTCGGCGAACAGGCCGGTGCCGAGCCCGGTGCGCTTGATCGTCTTGAGGTAATCCTTCGGGATGATCATGTCGGTGTCGACATTGACGATCGGCATCGGAGCGGCGACGCCGGTGAGCTTGGTGAACTTTTCCATGGCTTTTGCCCGTGTTTTCGTTGCGGGGGAATTTGCTGACGCCGGTTTACACAAAGCCGGCGGCAAATAAAAGGCAACTGTTCGTGCATGGTGGCACAAGCCAGCCCGATGGTGCAGTCTGACGGCCATGGCAGAAAACGCACACGTCCTCTATAACAGCGAAGCCGCGCTCGACATCGCCGAATTCCGGCGCGTGCTGGTCGAATCCGGCCTCGGCGAGACACGACCGGTCGATGATGAAGCACGGCTGCGGGCGATGCTGTCGGGCGCCAACCTGGTGCTGACCGCGCGTCTCGACGTCGAAGGCAAGCCGCTGGTCGGCGTGATCAGAGGCATCACCGACTTCTCCTGGGTCTGCTATATCTCCGAACTCGCCGTTTCCCAATCGGCGCAGGGGCTCGGCATAGGCAAGGGCCTGATGGACGAGGCGCGGCGGCAGCTTGGACCGTCGGTCGCCATCAGCCTGATCTCCATGCCCGATGCCGTAGGCTTCTACGAACGTATCGGCATGAAGCGCATGGCGGATGCCTTCTGGTTCGACCGCAAGGGCTGACGTGCGGTCACCTGACTTGCAACGGCTAGCGGGACAGCGCCCCCCTCTGTCCTGCCGGACATCTCCCCCGCAAGGGGGGAGATTGAGCGCTCAACCGCTTTCGCCAATTCCTGCGTCGCAGGAAAGAGCAAGGCGCTGAAGCTGCCGATCTCCCTCCTTCCCGGAGAGATGGCCGGCAGGCCAGAGGGGGGTGGGCGGGAACTCGACAGAACGGCGGTCTGCGCTGATCGCTCAAATCACATTCAATTCCCGAAACGCCCGCCCTTCCGCGACACGGCCATACCCGAACGCCGAGCAGTCCACCGTGCGGTAGCCACCATGCACGATCAGTTCGGCCAGCGCCTTGCCGACCGCCGGCGCCTGCTGCAGGCCGTGGCCGGAGAATCCGTTGGCGAAGATGAAATTGCCGACTTCGGGATGCGGACCGATCACCGCGTTCTGGTCGAGCGTGTTGTAGTCGTAGTGGCCGGCCCAGGCGCGGGTCGGCTTGATTGCCTCGAAGGCGGGAATGCGGGTCGCCAGCACCGGCCAGATCACCTCTTCGAACAGCGGCCAGTTTACCTCGAAGTCGCCGGGATCGGGTGCGCGGTCGCCTTCCTCCGGTTCGGCGCCGCCGGTGAGATAGACCGAGCCTTCCGGACGGACATAGATGCCGGAGGGATCGACCAGCAGCGGCATATCGGCATATTTCTCGCGCGCCTCGAAGACGAAGACATTGCGCTTGCGCGGCTCGACCGGGAGTTCAAGTCCGGCCATGGCAGCCACCTTGCCGGCGTTCGGGCCGGCGGCGTTGACGACGATGCCGGCCTTCAGCGTCTCGCCATTGCCGAGGCTCACTCCCGTGACGCGGTTGCCATCGCGCGCGATGCTGGTGACATCGGCGGCGATGAAATCGACTTTCTTCTGCCGCAGCGCCTTTCGGAACAGCGTCAGCATCGCATGCGCGTCGAACCAGCCTTCGCCGGTGCGGCCATAGGCGCCGGCTGAAATGCCCTCGGTCGACAGCCACGGGAACCGGCGCGTAAGCTGGTCGGCATCCTCGAGCACGATGTCGGCGCCCTCCGCGATCTGCGCCTCGTGATTGCTCTTGAGGATCGGCAAGCCGTCCTCGCCGGCAAGGATGAGGTAGCCGCCCTCGCGAAAGCCGATATCGGCATCATCCCCGAACTCTTCCTTCAGCCGCCGGAACAGTTTTAGCGTGAACTGCGACAGGCGGATGTTTTCCGGGATCGAGAATTGCTGGCGGATCGAAGCCATGGACAGCGTCGTTGCCGCATGCGCGAATTGCGGATCACGCTCGACCAGCGCGATCGTGCCGGAAAACCCTTGCTCACGCAGGTAATAGGCGACCGAGGAGCCGACGATGGCTCCACCGATGATGACGATGTCGTAGCGCATTTTTTCTCCGATCCGGCCGATGGTGTCCGTCACGCCACCGGCACAATGATCTCGAAGCGCGTGCCGCGTTCGCTGTCAACCAGCGCGATCATACCATCATGCGCTTTCAGGAGGGCCAGCACGATGCCGAGCCCCATGCCGGTGCCGCCCTGTTCGCGCCGCGTGGTGAAGAACGGCTCGAAAATGCGCGCCCGATTGCTCGGCGAAATGCCGGCGCCGTCGTCGCTGACCAGGATGCTCGCCTTGCCGTCGGCGCTCGTAGCGGAGACAGAAACCGCCGTCGCGCCGTGCCTGGCCGAATTGTCGATGAGATTGGCCAGCACGATAGCGGCGTTCTCGGCCGATATGCGCAATCTGATGTCGCCGCCGGCTCCGACGCAAACCGCCAGCCTGTTGTCGACGGGCAGCAGCGCCAGCGCCGCACCGATCGATGTGCTTTCGCCGCTCGGCGCCAGGTTTTCGGCACGCGCTAGGTCGAGCAGACGGCGAACCAGCAGATTGAGCCGCCCGGCGTCGGTGACGATATTGTCGGAAAAGCGCCGCCGCTCCGTATCGTCCATAGCGCCACCGGAATCGCGCAGCAGTTCGGCCGCGCCCTGGATCGCCGTCAGCGGCGATTTGAGCTCGTGCGAGACATGGGTGGCGAAAGTCTGGATGCTGTCCGACCGCGCCTGAAGCTTTTCGGCCATGTCGAGGAAGGCTGCGGACAGCTCCGCCATCTCTCGCGTGCCGTGATGGTCGAGCGGCCGGATCGCCGTGCGGTCGCCGGCGGCGATGCGCTCGGTGCGGTCGATCAGCGCATAGATCGGCCGGCTGACGGTGCGCAGGAAGATGAGACCGATGAGCAGCGTGCCGCCGAGAATGGCAATCGCCGCCAAGGTCACCTTGCCGCGTTCGCCATAGAGATGTTTGATGATGTTGTTGGGCGTCCGCGACACATAGACGACGCCGGCGACCTTGCCGTCGACGGCGACCGGCAAAGCGACGAAGACCCGCACCTTGGTGCCGCGGCTGACCGAATAGAGCGGTGGCGCCGGCTGGTCGGGAATGCGCAGCCTGAGCGCGCTGGCATAGTGACCGGCAAGCGCTGCGCGCACCTCTTCGGCCGCACCGAGCGACTGGCCGACCTCGCCCCGTCCGGCAATGACGACGCCCCGGGCGTCGAGCAGCCGGAAGCCGGCCAGCGTGGTTTTCTGCGTGGCGTCGAGAATGCCGGACAGACGGGTACCGATCGCGGCAAAGGTGGGATCGACGATCGCAGGCATCGCCGCCGGCCGGGTCGGCAGCACATAATCCGAGGCAAGATCGAGTTGCGGCTCGATTGGCCTGTAGAGCGGGTCCGGATTGACGCTTCGGCTTGAATCCCCGCTTGGCCCCGGCATCGGCGCGCCGAGCTTGTCCGCCGCAATACCGGCGTCACGCACATCCTGCGCATAGATGGCGGCGATGGCCGCCCCTTGCGCGATCAGCTCCGCTTCGGTCTGGCGGATCAGCTGGTTCTCGTAGAGACGGAAGAAGAACAAGCCGACCAATGGCAGGGCCATCACCATGATCAGGATGGCGACGACGACCGTGGCAAGCCGTGGCCGCCATTTGCGGCCGATCCATTTGCCGGAAGTCGTCAGCCGCATCGGCCGAGCCGGAAGCCGACGCCATGCACCGTCTCGATAACATCCAGGCAACCCACTGCTGCCAGCTTGGCGCGGATGTTGCGGATATGGCTGTCGACGGTGCGGCCGGCGACATGGATGTTTGCGGCATAGGCGCTGGCCATCACTGCGTCGCGGTCGAGCACATGCGCGGGCCGCGTCAGAAACCCTTTTAAAATCGAGAATTCGATCCCCGTCAGGGCAAGCGCCTTGCCATCGAAGCTGGCAGCGTGACTGGCCGGCGCCAGAGCCAGTTTGCCATGCGAAAACTGCCTGTCGTCGACCGGTTCGGGCGCCGCCGGGCGGGCGCGCCGCAGGATGACGTTGACGCGGGCGACCAGCTCGCGCGGGCTGAATGGTTTCGTTACATAGTCGTCGCCGCCCATTTCGAGCCCGAGGATGCGGTCGATCTCCTCGTCGCGCGCGGACAGGAACAGCACCGGCACATCGGATGTGTGCCGCAGTCGCCGGCAGACCTCCAGCCCGTCCATCTCCGGCATGCCGATGTCGAGCACGACAAGATCCGGCGCCCGGCGGCCGATCGCTTGCAGGGCGGCGGCACCGTCGGCCACCCCTGTCGTTTTCATGCCGGCCTTTTCCAGCGCAAAGCAGATCACCTCGCGGATGTGCGGGTCATCGTCGGCGACGAGGATGTGATGCGGCATGGATCAGCGGCCCGGCATGGAAAGTTCGATTGCGGAGGGAATCACGAACGGCCCCTTGGTGTCGAGATATCGAAGCAGCCGCCAGTCGCGAAAGCTCCAGGCCCGCCAGTTCTGCTGGATAGTTCGATACCAGATTTCATCGCTGCCGCGCACGCCAGCCAGTTCGCGGACAGTGCCGGCGGCCGCCGTCTTGCCCTGCTGCTCGAGGAACCGATCGAGTGCGGGAAACGCGCCCGGACCGAGCGAGTGAAGATACCAGGCGTCTAGGGGAATGCCCTGGCCGGTCATTTCGAGGGAATGGTCGACATTGTAGTTGGCGATCGTCGCTGCAAAATTGATGAAACAGCCGGCATAAAGCGCCAGAGATAACGTCAGAAGATTGGCGGACAGCAGCCATTCGTTGGATTTTCCCAGTGCGATGCGGGCGATGATCAGGGCAAGCCCCGATGCGACCAGCCCCATCCAGACGAAGGCGGCGACGCGCCAGTAGGTCAATGCATAGATGCCGACATAGAGGTCGAGCCGCAGGATCGACGAAATGACCAGCATGATGTTCTGCGCCACCCAGGCATAGACCAGGCGGCGGATGAGCGGATCGGCCGATGTCTCGCTGCCTGGCCGCAGCGCCGCCAGCACGAAGCCGGCGGCAAGCAGCGCAGTGACGATCAAGGGATAGGCGCCACGATGCGCGTAGGCCGCGTAGCTCAGCCCGTCCGGAAGGGCCGCCACGCCCCACAGATAGGTGGCGTCGAGCGCCGTCTGCAGCGCAAACAGGACGTTGAAGACGATCAGGGCGCGCAGGATGGCGGCCTTGCCGAACAGGATGTCTTCGATGGTGGTGACGGTTTTGTCGGCTTGAGCGCTGACGGCCGGCGCCGCGTGCGGGATGCGACGAACCAGGCGCGGCAGGCGCGGCCGCAGAAAAGCCCAGACAGCAGCTAGCACGAACAGCCAGAAGGCAATCCGCGCCAGTTGGATAAGATCGAGCAGCCTCACGAGGTCGATCAGCGACAGCCAGTAGTCGATCACCGGATTGGCGGCGCCGAACAGCGCCAGGAAGACCGCACCCAGCGTCAGCGGCATCACCCAGACGGCGATCGCCGCCAGCCGGATGCGCCGTCGGCCGAACCGGCGCGCCGTCTTGCGCCAGCGGATGAAATCGTTGGCGAAGCGGAACGGCGCCGCCAGCCCGAACAGCGCGATCTGGCCGGCAATACGCGCGATACCAGGTCGCAGCCGTCCGCTCAGCGAAAGCGCGAAGACGACCAGGGCCGCTAGCGCGATCGAGACCGACAAGGCACTGATGTTCTCGGCGAGCGGCAGCAGCGCGACAAGCAGGGCGGCGGGCTTGAGCCAGACCCTGCCGTCGCTGAAGGCCGCGGGATGCACGGCGACCACCGCGGCGGCAATCAGGTGGCAAACAGGAAAACCGTGATGCCGGCGGGTTGGCCATAAAAGAGAGAATCCGCAAGTGCTGCCAGCAGGATGGCGACACCGAAGCGGCTGCAATAGCCTGGCGCGGCGGTGAAGAAGGATATCATGACCTGGCCTTCGTGATGGCGTCCGGCCGGATTGCCGGCGGGGTTCTGCGGACAAAGGGAATGAGGATCGCCGTGGCGTTCGCGCGCGGCGGATCGGCTAGCCACCAGCCTTCGCTGCGCAGCCGGTGAGGCAGACGGGGTTTTGCTCTCTTTTGCATGGTGCCTGTCTCGCAGGGCGGCGGGGAGACGGCAGGGCGGATCCGAGGAGGTTTTCCGCAAGCCTGTGCAGTTTTCGTGCAGGCAATTGAGGTTGAATTCGCCATCTTTCTAACGTGGGCGCTGCCCCTCGCCTGCCTGCCGGCATCCTCTCCCCGTAAACGGGGCGAGGGATGCTCTTATCTCCGGTTTCGCCAATCTCCAGCGTCGCAAGAAAGGCGCCGGCGTTGCGGCCAGCTACTCTCGCCCCGTTTACGGGGATGTCCGGCAGGACGGTGAGGGGCAGCACCAGCTTTCGCGATTGGCTCGCCTCAGGTACAAGTCGGGCGCTTGCCTCGACCGCCCGCAGGCGGCATAGATCACCCATGGAAACCTATCGCCCGCGCCGCTCCGTGCTCTACATCCCGGCCTCCAACGACAAGGCCTTGGCCAAGATCGCGCAGCTTGCCTGCGACGCAGTCATCATCGACCTGGAAGACGCCGTCGCTCCGGCCGACAAGATCACTGCCCGCGAAAAACTGGCCAGCATTTTCGCCGGCCATCCCGTTGCCAGCCATATTGGCAGACGCTGCGAGATGATCGTGCGCATCAATGCGATATCAAGCGAATGGGGCGCCGACGACCTGCTGGCTGCCGCATGCTGTGAGCCCGACGGCATCCTTCTGCCCAAGGTCGACACGCCGCGCGACCTGCTCGAGGCCGGCGATGTGCTTGACGACAATTTTGTCCCCGATAGCGTGAAACTATGGGCGATGATCGAGACGCCCAAGGCGCTGCTCAACATCGGCGCCATCGCCGAGCTTGGCCGTGATCCGGCCTCGCGGCTAAATTGTTTCGTTGCCGGAACGAATGATCTGGTCAAGGAGACCGGCATTCTGGCAACGCCTGATCGACGCTACCTCGTGCCATGGCTGATGCAGATGGTGCTGGCCGCGCGCGCCGGCGGCATCGACATGCTCGACGGCGTCTCCAACGATTTTCGTGACCTCGACGCTTTCACCCATGAATGCGCGGAAGCCGCAGCCATGGGGTTCGACGGCAAGAGCCTTATCCACCCGGCCCAGATCGAAGCCGCGAACCGAGCCTTTGCGCCGTCCATGGAAGCGGTGGCCGAGGCGCGCTCGGTGAAGGAAGCCTTCGCGCTGCCGGAAAATGCCGGCAAGGGCGTGATCGCGCTGAACGGCAGGATGGTCGAGCGGCTGCACTTGGCGCAGGCCGAAAAACTGCTGGCGAAGGCAGCCGCCATCGGGTCATAAATGCTCGATGGATGTAAGCGGGCTATGGCTATTCACGACAGGAATTGAACAATGAAACTCTACCGCTTTCTGTCTGCTCCGGACGATGCCAGCTTCTGCCACAAGGTGACGGCGGCGCTGAACAAGGGCTGGCACCTGTTCGGCTCGCCGACCTATGCCTACGACAAGAAGGCCAAGACGATGCGTTGCGGCCAGGCCGTGGTCAAGGATATCGACGGCCAGGAATACGGGCCCGACACCAAGCTCAGCGACTGGTAGTCGGCGCTCGCATCCACAGCCAGCCAGCCAGCCAGGCTATCGCTGCCGCAAGCGTCACCAGGCCCAGGTCGAGAGCCCACTCCGGCACGAGCGCACGGAGAGCGACAGGCACTGCGCCAATGAAATAAATGGCGAGCGGAATGCGCGGCACGCCTCTTGCAACGACAAGAGAGATTACAAACGCCAGCGTCCCAAGCAGAAAAAGAACCGAACTGGCGACCAGAGCCAGCCCGAGAGGGCCAGCGCGCAGATCGATGATGGTTGTCAGCGGAAGTTTCGAAAATACCAGATTGATCACCACTTCCACACCGACCAAACTTGCCAGTGCAACGAAGTTGATGACAAACGCGATGGTGCCGAACAGGCCCGCGCGCCGGCCAAACGCAAGAAACAGGCCGACGACAAGACCAAGCGCCAATATCTCGGCGACCGGTGCGAGAAGTTGCGTCAGATCGGTGGTCGCGATGAGCGAGCTGCGTTTGGCCGCGTTGACCAGGAGAATAAGCGCGCTTCCGACGCCGGCCGCGGAGGCAAGCCGATAAAGCGTAGCGCTGGGCACAGCCGCGCTCGACTGGATGGTCGTGGAATTCTCCTTGTGTTGAGCTTCTTCGGCTGGACTCCGAAGCGAAATAGTCGATTGCGGACGGCGGGGTTCGGCGGTTGTGGCGAGCATGGTCGTCTCCTCAACTGGGAAAACGGGAGCCGCGAAGACCGCAGGCCTGTTCCGATCCCATCTGTAATCACTGCTTACATGCTCTTGTCTGCATTGTAAACAGTGATTACATAAATCGCGGATCGTGCTACAAACGCGTGAAGCAGCTCTACGGAACGAAGGAAAAGAGATGGCAAACGCCAAGACGCCTCGCCGCACCGGCTACCACCATGGCAATTTGCGCGACACGTTGATCGATGCTGCAATTCAACTTGTCGAGGAAGGCGGCCCCGACAATGTAAGCGTGCGCGAAGCCGCAAAGCGGGCCGGCGTTTCCCCCGGCGCCCCCTTCCGGCATTTTCAGTCGAAAACAGCGCTGCTGACCGCGGTCGCCGAACAGGCCATGAACCGGCTGACAGAGGCCGTTGCCAATGCACTTTCAGCAGTCGACAGCGCGGATCCCATCGTGGCCTTCGAAGCAATCGGACAAGGCTATCTGGAATGGGCGATCGCCAATCCCACGCATTTCCAGATCATCAGTTCCCGAACCCTGATTGATTTCGACGCGTCGGACAGTCTTCGCGGTCAGAATGAGGCCATTCGCCGGAAGATGATCGACCTGCTGACCCAAGCGCAACACCAGGGTCAACTGGCTGCGAACGCGGATTTCGATCATCTGGTTCTTGCCGCTCGTGCCTTTGTCTATGGGTTGGCACGAATGGTGGTTGATGGTCATTTTCCGGAGTGGCATCCGTCCGAGCCGCCATCGCTCGCCGTGCGCAAGGCGCTGCATCTTTTCATCAGCCGAATGACCAACCTATCTGAAGCGAGATCCCAGAAACCCTTGCCGCCGCTGGGTTCTGGACCGACTGGATAGGAATGGACATTTCACGCGACGCAGAACCAGCTATTCCGCCGCCTCTTCGATCTTCTCCATATCATCGTCCGACAGGCCGAAATGGTGACCGATCTCGTGGATCAGCACGTGGGTGACGATGTCGCCCAGCGTCTCTTCGTTCTCGGACCAGTAGTCGAGGATGGCGCGGCGGTAGAGCGTGATCCGGTTCGGGCCTTCGCCGGTCTGCGGGTTCCAGCGCTCGGCGATGCCGCGTCCCTCAAACAGGCCGAGCAGGTCGAACGGCGTCTCCAACGACAGATCGTCCATGATCTCGTCGGTCGGGAACTCGGCGATCTGGATGACGATCTCGCCGGTCAGCTTGCGAAAATCCTCCGGCAGATGGGCGTACGCCTCCAGCGCCAGGAACTCCATTTCGTCCATCGAGGGCGAGAGTTCGTCGTGCCAGGTGCGGGTCTTGTAGATGCGGGCCATGCTTTGTCCTTTGATCCCGGCATATAGGCTTTCGCACCGTAATCGGCAAATGACACGGGCCGATGCGCCTGCGCCATCCGCGCGGAGAGGAATAAATTCCCCATGTGTCTGCTTGACTCTTGAGATGCGCTCTGGAATCTATAGGGAACATAACAGGAACAATGTGAGTGGAAGCTGACCGTCATGGCGATGACCGCCGTGGCGCGGGAGACTGTGTTTGCCCTGCGCCGCCAGATCGCGAAAATCGAGGGAACGCTGCCCGAGCGCTTGGCTGCGCCGGCCGCCGCGCCCTTTGATGCCGACGTCAACACCGATCTCACAATCGTCCGGCGCGGCATTGCCGCGGCGTTGCCGGATGCGTTCCTGCCTATTGGGGTCGAGCGCCTCGACGCCGCCCTGAGCGGCGGCCTGCCGAAGGCCGCCCTGAGCGAAATCCATGGTACGCAAACCCGCGATGCCGGGGCCGTCGCCGGCTTCGCTTTGTCGCTCACAAGCCTGATCCTCAAGCAAACGCCGGGGCTGCCGGTGCTGTGGATCGGCACATCGGAGATCTTTCGCGAGGCCGGCTTTCCCTATGCCAGGGGGCTTCACGCCTCGTTCGGCATCGAGCCGGAGCAATTGCTGTTTTCCGAGGCACCGAGACTTGTCGATGCGCTGTGGGTCGCCGAGGAGGCGGCCCGGATGACGGCGCTCGCCGCGGTCATCCTCGAAATTCGCGGCAATCCGCAGCGGCTTGACCTGACCGCGACACGCCGGCTGCATGCAAGGGCGCAAGCGGCCGGCCGCCCGGTGTTCCTGCTGCGGCAGGCGGCCGAGCCCGAACCGACGGCGGCACCCGTCCGCCTCATCGTCACGTCGGCACCGGCGGTGCCGCGCGACACCATCGCCGGGCCGCTGGCCGGCTCGATCGGCCGCCCGGCCTTCACCCTCACCATCGGCAAGAGCCGCACGGCCCTGCCTGGACAATTCACACTGGAGTGGAATCCCGATGAATGCGCATTCGACGAAAGAGCGGGCGACGAAAGAGCGGGCGACGAAGGAGCAGGTGGGGGAAGAAACCGGCCAAAGAATCCTGTCCCTGTGGTTTCCCTATCTGGCGGCGGAAAGGGTCCTGCGCCAGCGTCTGGG
The DNA here is from genome assembly GCF_040324155.1 of Mesorhizobium sp. M0011. Classification (NCBI taxonomy): domain Bacteria; kingdom Pseudomonadati; phylum Pseudomonadota; class Alphaproteobacteria; order Hyphomicrobiales; family Phyllobacteriaceae; genus Mesorhizobium; species Mesorhizobium sp. M0011. The sequence continues at coordinate 13,542 of NZ_JAMYVQ010000048.1, forward strand.
GCGGTCCTGGCGTTCCCGGCCGTCGGATCACCCATCTCACCCGCCGCTCGTGATCAGCCATCGCGACCGCAACGCACAGCGCATCTCGGCCCTCGACGAGCGGGCTGAGGCGCTGCACCTGAAGCGCGACATGGGCATCGCCGATGCGCGCGCCATGCATCCGTCGATCGACATCGTCGAGGCCGATCCGGAAGCCGACCGCCGTCTGCTCGAAGGCCTTGCCGACTGGTGCGACCGCTACACCCCGCTGGTGGCGCTGGATGGCGCGGACGGCCTGTTTCTCGACGTCACCGGCTGCACCCATCTGTTCGGCGGCGAACGTGCCATGCTGGACGACATCCTGTCGCGCTTCTTCCATCAGGGTTTCGATGTCCGTGCCGGGCTTGCCGCGACGCCGGGCGCGGCCTGGGCGGCGGCACGGTTTTGCGGCGACCGCATCATTGTGCCAGGCGAGGAGGAAGCGCTGCTGGCACCCCTGCCGCTGGCCGCGCTGCGCATTGAGCCGGCGACCCGCACCAGCTTGGAAAGCGTCGGCCTGCGCACGGCGGGCGCCGTCATGGCGGCACCGCGCGCGCCGCTCGCCCGCCGCTTTGGCGCCTTGCTGCTCCTGCGCCTCGATCAGGCGCTTGGCCGTCTCGACGAAGCGGTGTCGCCGCGCCTTCCCGTCGCGCCGCTTTCGGTCGAACGCCACCTCGCCGAACCCATCACCCTGACCGAGGACATCGAACGGCTGGTGGGCATGCTGGCGGCGACCTTGAAAACCGATCTCGAGCGCCGCGGCGAGGGTGCCAGGACACTGGCGCTGCTGCTCTTTCGCGTCGACGGCGCCGTCAGCCGCATCGCCCTCGGCACCTCGCGGCCGATGCGCGAACCCATGCTGATCCAGAAACTGTTCCATGAAAGGTTGGCCGCGCTCGAACAGGATATCGATGCCGGCTATGGTTTCGATCTGGTGCGGCTCTCGGTGTTGGCGGCAGCCACCTTCGGCATGCAGCAGGCCGATCTGACTGGCGAAACGACCGACGACGGTGCCGATATCGCGCTGTTCGCCGACCGCATCCGCGCCCGGCTCGGCGAGGGGGCGGTTCTCCGGCCGGTCGCGGTCGAAAGCCATCTGCCGGAGCGTGCCGTCGCCACGATCCCCTTCACCGAAGCGCCGCGCCGGACCACGCCGCCGAAGAAGCCGGACAGGCTGCAGGCACCAAAAACCATTTTTCCGCCGGAACGGCCGATCCGGCTGTTCCGCTCGCCCGAACCCATCGATGTGCCGGCCACTGAAATGCCGGAAGGACCACCGCTGAACTTCCGCTGGCGGCGCGCGCTCTACCGGGTCACGCGCGCCGAAGGGCCGGAACGCATCGCCGCCGAATGGTGGCGCGAGGCAGCGAGCGATCCGATCACGTCAACCCGCGACTATTTCCGTATCGAGGACGCCGATGGTCGCCGCTATTGGCTTTACCGGCAAGGTCTTTACGGCAACACGCAGGTGCCGCCGCGCTGGTTCATGCATGGTGTCTTCGCATGAACGCGCTGACCGTCATTCCCTTTGCCGAGTTCGGCATCCAGTCGAATTTCTCCTTCCTGCGCGGCGCCTCCAAGCCGGAGGAGCTGGTGGTCGCGGCCAAGCTCCTGGGCTTCTCGGCGATCGGGCTTGCCGACCGCAACACGGTGGCCGGCGTGGTGCGCGCCTGGCAGCAGGCCAAGGTCGAAAAACTCTCCTATCATCCCGGCTGCCGGCTGGTTTTTGGCGACGGCACGCCGGACATCCTCGCCTATCCCCAGGACCGCAAGGGCTGGGGGCATCTGTGCCGCATGCTCACCCAAGCCAATCTGCGCGACGAGAACGAAAAAGGCGCCACCCTTCTCCAGCGCGGCGACCTCCTCGAATGGGGTGACCTGATGTCACTCGCAGTCCTGCCCGGTCTGTCGGCGGGCGCGGAAGATAGTCTTCCCCTGCTTCGAGGCCTCAAAGGCCGCTTCGGCAGGAACCTGCGGCTTGGCGTTTCGCCCGACTACGCCGGCAATGACCGTTTCCGCATCGAGCAGGCCGCGGCTCTTGCCGAGAGCGTCGGTATTCCGCTGATGGCGACCAACGACGTTCTCTACCACACGGCCGAACGGCGCCCGCTGCAGGACGTGCTGACCGCGATCCGCCTCAACACGCCCGTCGCCGAGGTCGGGCTGCAACTCACCGCCAATGCCGAGCGTCATCTGAAGCCGCCAATGGAGATGGCGCGCCTGTTCCGCAGGCATCCGCAAGCATTGGCCGAGACCTTGCGGTTTGCGGAAGAATTGACCTTTTCGTTGAGCGACCTTCAGTACAATTATCCGAACGAGCCGACGGAATCGGGTCTTGGCCCACAGGCTGAACTGGAGCGGCTGGCTCGGGAGGGAGCGGCCAACCGCTATCCGGCGGGTGTGCCGGATTCGGTGATCAAGCGCATCCAGGAAGAGCTCACTCTCATCGAGCGCCTCAACTACGCCCGCTATTTCCTGACCGTCTACGACATCATCAAATTCGCCCGTGGCCAGGGCATTCTCTGCCAAGGACGTGGTTCGGCCGCCAATTCGATCATCTGCTTCTGCATCGGCATCACCGAAGTCGGACCCGACAAGATCGATACGCTCTTCGAGCGCTTCATTTCCGAGGAGAGGAACGAGCCGCCGGATATCGACGTCGACTTCGAGCATGAGCGACGCGAAGAGGTGATGCAATACATCTATACGAAATACAGCGGCAAGCGCACAGCACTTGCCGCCGCCGTCATCAGCTATCGCGGCCGGTCGGCGCTGCGCGAAGTGTCGAAGGCAATGGGCCTGTCCGAGGATATCAGGACGTCCCTTTCCGGCTCGATCTGGGGCTGGTCGACCTCGGAGCTCGGCGAGAAGGAAGCCCGCGCCGGCGGCCTCGACCGCACCGATCCGGTGTCTCGGCATGTGATGGAACGCGCCAACGAGATCATGGGGTTTCCCCGCCATTTGTCGCAGCATGTCGGCGGCTTCGTCATCACAAGGGACCGGCTCGATGAGATCGTGCCCATCGTCAAGACGGCGATGGACCAGCGCAAGATGGTGGAGTGGGACAAGGATGATCTCGACGCAGTGAAAATCCTGAAAGTGGACGTGCTGGCGCTCGGCATGCTGACCTGCCTGCAACGCGCCTTCACCTTGCTCACTGAGCATTATCCAAAGGCGAGGGACCCGTATGGGCAGCCCTATGTGCTGGCCACCCTGCCGCCGGAGGACAAGCAGGTCTACAAGATGATCTGCCGCGCCGACACGCTCGGCGTCTTCCAGATCGAATCGCGCGCCCAGATGTCGATGCTGCCGCGCCTTGAGCCGAAAACCTTTTATGACCTTGTCATCGAGGTGGCGATCGTGCGGCCGGGCCCGATCCAGGGCGACATGGTCCACCCCTATCTGCGCCGCCGGCAAGGCAAGGAGCAGGCCGAGTATCAAAAGCCGGAGCTGGAGGCGATCCTCAGCAAGACGCTTGGTGTGCCGCTGTTCCAGGAACAGGCGATGAAGATCGCCATCGTTGCCGGCGGCTTCAAGCCGGGCGAGGCCGATGAACTGCGCCGTGCCATGGCCACCTTCAAGCGCACCGGCACCATCGGCAATTATCGTCGCCGCATGATCGAAGGCATGGTCGACAAAGGCTACACGAAGGACTTCGCCGAGCGCTGCTTCAAGCAGATCGAGGGCTTTGGCGAATATGGCTTTCCCGAAAGCCATGCCGCTTCCTTCGCCCTGCTCGTCTATGCCTCCTGCTGGTTCAAGACCTTCTATCCCGACGTGTTCTGCGCCGCGATCCTGAATTCACAGCCGATGGGGTTTTACCAGCCGGCCCAGTTGGTGCGCGACGCAAGCGACCATGGCGTCGACATTCGCGACGTCGACGTCAATTTTTCGGTGTGGGATTGTACGCTGGAAAAGGCGCCGTTCGATCCGGCCCGTATCCTCCCGCGCCATGCCGAAATGCGCGGCGTCATCGAGACGAAGCATGCCGTCCGGCTCGGCTTCCGCCAGATCAAGGGCCTGTCGAAGGAGCGCATGGCGGCCTTCGTCGAACGGCGCGGCTCAGGCTACGGATCCGTCCGGGATGTCTGGCTGCGCTCCGGCCTTGATGTCGGCGAGATCGAAAAACTGGCGCAGGCCGATGCCTTCCGCTCGCTCGGCCTTGATCGTCGCGAAGCGTTGTGGGCGGTGCGCGCGCTCGACGGCAAGAGCGCCGCCGAAAGGCTGCCGCTGTTCGACCAGCCGGCGCTTCGCCTGCGCGAGCTGGAGCCCGAGACGAAGCTGCCGAAAATGCCGCTCGGCGAGCATGTCATCCATGATTACCGCGCGCTCGGCCTGTCGCTGAAGGCGCATCCGGTCGCCTTCCTGCGCGAGCGGCTCGACCGCGCCGGCGTCATCCCCAATGCGAACCTGCCTTCCGTGCGCGATGGCAGGCGCGTCTCCGTCGCCGGCCTCGTGCTGGTGCGGCAGCGTCCCGGCAAGGGCAACGCGATCTTCCTGACGCTGGAAGACGACAAGGCGGTGGCCAACGTCATCTTCTGGCAAAGAACCTTCGACCGTTACCGACCCATCGTCATGGGTGCCCGTTTCGTCAAGGTCACCGGAAAATTGCAGTCGGAATCGGGCGTGGTCCACATCGTCGCCGAGAGGATCGAGGATCTGACGCCCTGGCTGACCGTGCTTCTGGAGAAGGTCAGCGAAGCCGCACCAGCGGCTCCTCCGGGAGACCTCGCCAAGGAGCGTTCGGATCACTCCAGCCCCGCCGAACAAAGCGCACCGATCCGGCAGGATCTCGCAACGCTGTCGGAAGAAGCGGAAAGGGTCATGCCCAAGGGGCGGAATTTTCAGTAGTGTCAAAAACTTCGATGGCAGCGGGACAGCACCCCCCTCTGTCCTGCCGGACATCTCCCCCGCAAGGAGGGAGATTGGCAGCTTTGGCGCTTTCGCACATTCCAGCAACCGTGGAGATTAGCGAAAGCCGAGACTACATCCAATCTCCCCCCTTGCGGGGGAGATGGCCGGTAGGCCAGAGGGGGGTGCTGTCCCGCCCACCTCGCCAGCCTGTGGTGCAAGAACTCAGCCCGGCCCACCCAAGCGTGGCGGCGGCGGGGCGAGCACGTCCTCCACCGAAAGCGTCCGCGCCTCGGAGGGCAGCATGATCGGGATGCCGTCACGCACCGGATAGGCAATCTTGGCGACCCTGGAAATCAGTTCGCCGCGCTCTGGATCCCAGGCCAGCGGCCCCTTGGTCAGCGGGCAGGCCAGCAGCTCCAGCAGCTTGGGGTCGACCTTCCTCTCGTCACGTCCGTCCGCCATCGCGCCCTCTTACTGCAAACTCGAGCCAAAATCCTCATTCTCGCGCGCCAGCGCCATTTCGGTGATGGCGATCAGCGTCTCCGCCCGGGTCTTCAGGTCGGCTGCTTCGAGCAGCGCCTGTTTCTCGGCCGGCCCGTAGGGCGCCATCATCGACAGCGCATTGACCAGCATGGCATTTTCGGCGCGGCTGACGCTTTCCCAGTCGGCCTCCAAATCGTTGGCCTGCAGATAGGCGCGAAACGCCTTGAGCAGCGATGGCCGGTCGATCTCGTTGTCCGCCTGATCCTCGTCGAGATCGGCAAGGAAAGGCGCGGGCTTGCACTGGCGAAACGGCGTCTTGACCGTCAATTCGTGGGCGATGCGGAACCGGCACACGCCCTGCAGCGAAATCAGGTAGCGGCCGTCGCCACTCTCGGAAAAGGCGATGATGCGCCCGGCGCAACCGACATTGCAGAGCTCCGGCTCGCCATCGCCGCGCAAGGCGCCGTCGAGACTGGGCTGGATGACGCCGATGAGCCGCGAGCCGGCAATCGCCTCGTCCACCATCTGCAGATAGCGCGGCTCGAAGATGTTGAGCGGCATGCGGCCTCCCGGCAGCAAAAGCGCACCCTCGAGCGGAAAGATCGGGATCGTCGACGGCAAATCCTTGGCGAGCCGGTAATGCGCGTTTCCCGCTTGCACCATATTCCTCCGATCGCTTCACCAGAAGCGCGTCATCGCAGTTCTAATCTGGCGCAGTCATGGCCGACGCCAAGCCCGTGCGGCAAAACAACCGGTAAACGGCTCAGGAAAACAGCAATGCCGACAATTTGCGGCGCGCGGCAAGCGTTGCCTCGTCGGTCATGCCCCATGCCTCGAACAGCTGCAGCAATTGCGTCCTGGCGCCATCCTCGTTCCAGCTTCGGTCGGCCTTGATGATGGCCAGCAGATTGTCTGCGGCCGCGGTGCGGTCGCCGTTGGCGTTCTGGATCATGGCCAGATCGAAGCGCGCCTGGTGATCCCCAGGATTTTCCGCCAGCCGGCGCTCGAACTCGGCTGGATTGCCGAGAGCCGCCGCTTGCGCCGCAACCGCCATCCTGGCGCGCAGGGCTGCCAGCGGCGGCGCATCCTTCTTGGCCTCCGGGGCTGTTGCCAAAAGCGCCTCGGCGCCTTCCGTGTCGCCGGCGTCGAACAACAGTTCGCCCAGTCCGGCGATCGCCTCGATCGTCTCCGGCGCCTGCGCCAGGATGGCGTCATAAATGTCGGCCGCGGTCTGCATGTCGCCGGCCTCGCGCGCTTCGGTCGCCGCGGCCAGGGCTTCCGCCACCGGCGGCGCGCCATTGCCCTTGCCGCCGACCTTGGTGATGAATTCGTTGATCTGGCTCTCCGGGATGGCGCCCATGAAGCCATCGACCGGCTGGCCGTCCTTGAAGGCGATGACCGCCGGGATAGACTGGATGCCGAGCTGGCCGGCGATCGAGGGATGGTCGTCGATGTTCATCTTGACCAGCTTGACCCTGCCGCCGGCGGCCTTGACCGCCTTCTCCAACTGCGGCGTCAGCTGCTTGCAAGGCCCGCACCAGGGCGCCCAGAAATCGACCAGCACCGGCTGGCGGCGCGATTCCTGGATGACATCGGCGGCAAAGGCAGCCGTCGTCGTGTCCTTGATCACATCGGCGGGAGCGGCGGGCGCATCGCCAAGCGCGACTTTCGCCGGCGCCGGCGCCGCTCCACCATACTGCACCGAGGTGGTGTACTGGCCGCCATTACCGCCAAAGGAGCCGCCGAACGGATTGTTGTCGCTCATCTCTTTACCCTTCCGTGGCGCCGCCGGCCGGCGGCCAGGCGCCCTATGCTTCAGACCATCTGACTCAAGCCATCCATGTGGCGATCACACGGAGACTTTCAAGATAGCAGCATCGTGCCCGGTTGCCTCGACGAATCTGATCAGGTCCCGCGCCGCGATCGATGTCGTCGCCTCATTGGTCAGCGGATGCCCATTGATCACCGCATGCTCCATCAAATCCTTGTCGAGCACGAGCTTGACCCTGTTTGCCGTGTCGTTGATGACGCCAAAGACCGTCACGGCGCCCGGTGTGACGCCGAGCAGCTCCATCAGCATCTCCGGCTTGCCGAAGGAGACCCGGCTGGCGGCGCCGATCACCTGGTGGATCTGCTTCAGGTCGACGACCGCGTCCTCGCCGACGGTGACCAGGAAGAAATTATCCTTCTTGTCCTTCAGGAACAGGTTCTTCGTGTGCGAGCCGGCGATTTCGCCGCGCAACGCCTGCGAATCCGCGACCGTGTAGAGCGGCGGATGGCGCTTCGTCGAGGCGGCAATCCCGAGTTCAGCGAGAAAGGCCATCAAATCGGCTTCGGTCTTCGGCATCGGTTTCGTTCCGTTTCTCAAGCCAGCCGTTTACGGCCAATGGGGCAGCCGACACAAGACCGTCATGCGACATCATGGGGAGCGGCACCGCCCTTCGCGCTGGCGCCCCGCCGCCCGCCGGCGGCTTGCCGGCCCGGCGCGGCGTGTCACAAAAAGCCTGCGATTTCCCTGTTGCAATCGCCGCGCTCTTCAGCCATATAGGCCCGGCTTGCGGCCAAGACGCCGTGCGAGCGGGTGTAGCTCAGGGGTAGAGCACAACCTTGCCAAGGTTGGGGTCGAGCGTTCGAATCGCTTCACCCGCTCCAGTTTCCTCCAGGGGACTAAGCATCGAAAAGCCGCGGAACTCCGCGGCTTTTTCGTTTTTGGGCTTGCCTGGCTAAGAGTTTCGGCGGAATTCCCCAGGAGTCACATAAAATTACAGCGAGGAACGGTTCCCGCCTCGCCTCGTTAGCGCTCCATCAACGCAACGATGGAGAAAGCCATGCAGGACATTTCCGGCAAGCACGTCGCTATCCTGGCGACGAACGGGTTCGAGCAATCCGAACTTGAGGTGCCGCTGAAGAAGCTGCGCGAGGCGGGCGCCAAGGTCGATGTCGTGTCGCTCGCAAGCGGCAAGATCAGAGGCTGGGATCTCAAGGACTGGGGCCGAGAAGTTCCCGTCGACAAGACTTTGGATGAGGCGCGAGCGGACGCCTATGACGCGATCGTCCTGCCCGGCGGGGTCATCAATCCCGATCTGCTGCGTGTCGAGCGAAAGGCCCTGGGCTTCATCGAATCGTTCTGGTCGGCCAAGAAGGTCGTCGGCGCGATCTGCCATGCGCCCTGGCTTCTCATCGAGACCGGCATCGTAAGGGGTCGCCGGGTCACATCTTACAAATCGATCAAGACCGATGTGATCAACGCCGGCGGTCTGTGGGAGGACAGCAAGGTCGTTACCGACCAGGGACTTGTCACCAGCCGCAACCCCGGCGATCTCGAGGCGTTCTGCGACAAGCTCGCCGAGGAGATCAGCGAAGGGCGGCACGACAGAAGGGTTGCTGCCTAGCCGGCTGTCCGCCCGGACGCATCGAGTGGAAGGTTACGCCGAGAAAACCGCACCGTTTTCCTCAGGCGCTCTTCGCCCCCATCCGCCTTCGCAGCGACGCCTGATGCACCAGCGAGGTCCAGCTGTTGGTCGAGGCGAGGTGGCAATAGAGCAGGCCGAGCGCGCCTGATTTGCGCAGGTCGAGAAACGCCTCGTCGCTCAATCTGTTGAAGGCCGGCTCGTCGATCACCTGGAAATCGGTGAGGTTGAGCACCTCGCCGCCTTCCAGCGTCACCTTGCTCTGGCGCGGTGAAAACAGGCTGTGTGCATCGATCTTTTCGACCATCTCGCGGGTGGCTCTGAAGTCGATCTGGAACTGGTTGCAGAAGGCGAGCGCCTGTTTGGTCGCTTCGGTCGGCTCGTTGCCGGTGAAGAACGGCAGGATCTTGTCATCGCGGGACGGCGCCGGCAACTGGTCGACGACCCGGTCGCTGGCCCGTTCGACGCACAGCGTCAGCCGGCCGGCCGATGTCGGGTCTTCGGCCAAGATGAAGGGATAGCGGCGGACATAGGCGGGGATGTAGTGCGGCGCGGTCCATTTGCCGTCGGCATCGACGAACAGGTTCTCGTTCTGGCGCACACCGGTGATGATCACCGGCGACTTGGCCGGGCCGATAAAGACGATCGGGTAGGAGCGCATCGCCGCCGGCATTTCCGACGCGACCACCGGAATGGCGTGCGCAGAGCGGGCGAAGCCGAAGTCGCTGCGCGCGGTCAGGCCAAGCGAGCCGTGCCGCGCCGGATTGAGCGCCTCGGGCCTCGAATAGAACAGCGGCAACGCATCGCCCGTCCCGTTCGTCTTTGCATCCGCCATCATCCGTCTCCCGCACGCCCATCAGGCTGCCAATGGTCCCGAAGCCGGGATCTATGCTTGTTTGCGCTGATCTTGGATCGAAAGGAATCCCGCGCAGGAACAAAGTACTACAGCGTCTCTTGCGCGCATAAAAGGACAGGCGGTGCTGTATTTTGGGGTTTTGCGGCGGCCGATTGTCTTGGGGAGCGCGACCGCCGGCCTGCCCGCCTCTGGACAGCTTGCGGCGAAGCGGCGACAGTGCCTCCGCTGGAGCAAATTCCAGGAAAAGTGTGGAGCGGTTTTCCCTTGGCAATTGCGAAGAAACAAAAGCCGGATCAGCGATCCGAACGCTGAACCGCTCCAGCGGACAGATTGAGGGAAACGGAATGGCGTCGGTGTCGGATTTCGAGCAGGGACAAACCTTCACCGTCGAAGCCGGGGGCCGGCAGATCCCGCTCGAACTGAGCGCGGTCAAGCCCATCGCCGCCAGCCCGCGCCCGGGTGGCGGTTTCTCGCTGCTGTTCAAAGGCCCGCGCGAAATCGCATTGCCGCAGGCGACCTATCTTTTCACGGGGGAAAGCGGCAGCCACGAGATCTTCATCGTGCCGGTCGCCGCCGATGCGACCGGGCGGCTTTACGAAGCGGTGTTCAATTAGAGGCTTGACGCAGGGAGGGTCTGATCGCTTCGAAATTAGCTGAAGCCTCTCCTCTTCGTTCGTCATCCTAGGGCGAAGCAGTCGCGAAGCGACGTCGCGGAGACCCTAGAGCGTTTCATATTTTGACGGAAGCGTAGCCTGCGTTTTCGAAGTAGTTCTTGCATTCGGCTGCCTCGATGGTTTCGACGAGGTGGCCGATGTGGCGCC
>NZ_JAMYVQ010000049.1:0-23945 GCF_040324155.1 Mesorhizobium sp. M0011
CGAAGCGACAGGGCGGCTTCGGCCAATCGCGAATGTCTGCGACGGGTCACCAAATGAATGGTGAAATCTTGCCTGCCGAGAGTCGGTAACCTTCCCCGTCTCGACGAACTACATGGCTCTATCGCACGTCCACCCAGCGCTTTTCCTCGAACGAACGCGCCATTGCGTGCACCGTGCGCTCGATCTCCAGCCCTTCGGCAAACTCGATGAGCCGCGCCGGCCTGCCTTCAAGCCGCGTCAGCAATTCGTGGCACTCGATGATCTTGAGATCGTTGAAGCCGAGGCCATGGCCTGGCGCCGGCACAAAGAGGTCATAGGGCTTGTGGTGCGGCGCCACCAGGATGGTGCGGTAGCCCTGCTCGGTCGGCCGGTCGGCGGTGAGGTAAAGCTGGAATTCGTTCGATCGTTCCTGGTCGAACAGGATCGACCCTTTCGAGCCGAAGATCTGGACGGCGATGCGGCCCTTGCGGCCCCAGGCCGAGCGGTTGACCAGCAGCGTGCCGGCAATGCCATTTTCCAGATGCATCAGCACGCTGGCGATGTCGTAGGTCTCCACCGCGCGACGGCCGCCGCTGGCCAGCTTGCGATCGGCATAGGGTTTGGCCATGTCGCAGATGACGCTGGCGACGCGGCCGAACAGGGCTGAGACCAGCGACAGCGGATGCACGGCGAAATCGTCGAGCGCGCCATAACCGGAGGCCGCCTCGTGCTTCCAGAAGAACAGCGCTTCCGGGTCGGCCATGAAGTCCTCGTCCATCTCGATGCGCAGATGGTTGACCTCGCCGATGATCTTCTCGTCGAGCAGCGCGCCGATGTGGCGGATGGCCGGGCTCTGGATGTAATTGTAGCCGAGGGCCGCGACCTTGCCGGACTTGCTCGCCGCCGCAGCCATCGCCTCGGCCTCGGCAAAGCTCGGCGCCATCGGCTTTTCGCACCACAGATGCTTGCCTGCTTCCAGGATGGCGATGGCCATTTCCGGATGGAACTGGTTGGGCGTGGTCAGCGAGACGATATCGACTTCGGGATCGTTGACGACAGCGCGCCAGTCCCCCGACGCCTTGGCGAAACCGAACTCGCCCGCCTTGCGCCGGGCAAGCTCTTCATTCACCTCGCCGAGATGGACGAGCCGTGGCTTGGCAACGTCGGGGAAGACGGCGCTGACGGCACTCCATGCGATGGCGTGACACTTGCCCATGAAACCCGTACCGATGAGACCGACGCCGACCATTTTCCGTTTCTCCACTGCTTGAAGCGTTGCGTGGATGAATTAATCCATTTTATCCTGGAATGGAATGTATGCCTCATTTTTTATGGTGTTCTTGCGCAGGCTCGCTATGATGATGCACAGAGGGACGCTTCACGCATGAGCTTGGACACAGCGACGATGGACGAACGGGTACCTCGCGATTTCGAGACGCTGCGCACCACCATCCTGGAGCGGCGCGAAAGCCTGCCGAAGCGCATCGCCCAGATCGCCGCCCATGCGCTCGACAATCCCGACGATATCGCTTTCGGCACCGCCGCCAGCATCGCCGCTTCGGCCGGCGTGCAGCCTTCGACCCTGATCCGATTTGCCCAGCAGCTTGGCTTCGATGGTTTCACCAGCCTGCAGCAGGTGTTTCGCGAGCGGCTGCGCGAGCGCAACTCCTCCTATGACGAAAGGCTGCAGGCGCTGCGCGCCAAGGCAGAGGGCGGCGCCGGCCATCGGTCGATCTTCGACGGCTTCGTCGCCGCCGCCAGCACCTCGCTCAACGACATTTCGCGCACGCTGGACGATGCGCATCTGGAAGACGCTATTTCCCTGCTGGCAAGGGCGGAAACCATCTATGTGCTGGCCAAGCGACGCTCCTACCCGGTGGCCTCCTACATCGCCTATGCGCTGGGCAAGCTGAAGATCCGCAACCAGTTGATCGAATCGGCGGCCGGGCTGAATGCCGAGATGATCGGCTTCGCGACGCCGGCGGATGCCGTCATCGCCATCTCCTTCTCGCCCTATGCGCCTGCCACCATCGAGGAGGCGCGCAGTATTTCGGAACAGGGCGTGCCGATCGTCGCCATCACCGACAGCTCGTTTTCCCCGCTCGCCCAGTTCGCCAAGGTCTGGTTCGAGGTTGCCGAGGCCGATTTCGCCGGCTTCCGCTCGCTGTCGGCGACAATGGCGCTGGCCATGGCGCTGACCGTCGGCGTCGGCGAGAAGCGACGCGACACGGGCCGCAAGCGCAAGGCCTGATCCACCGCCGAAAGGTACTTTTCCCCGAAGGAACGCTCATTCCATATTGACTATGGATTGGAATTATTATTTCATATTCCCGGCGCCACGCTGCCGCTCGCGCGTGTACCCCAACACAACAAGGCCGACGGGAGGTTCCAATGAGCGAAGCCGTGGACGCTGAATACGCGCCGCTCGACGTCATCACCATCGGTCGCGCTTCCGTAGACCTTTATGGGCAGCAGATCGGCTCGCGGCTGGAGGACATCACCTCCTTCGCCAAGTCGGTCGGCGGTTGCCCGGCCAATATCTCTGTCGGCACCGCCAGGCTCGGCCTGCGCTCGGCGCTGCTCACCCGCGTCGGCGACGAGCAGATGGGCCGCTTCATCCGCGAGCAGCTGACGCGTGAAGGCGTCAATGTCGACGGCCTGAAGACCGACAAGGAGCGGCTGACCGCTTTGGTGCTGCTGTCGGTCGAGGACGAAGGCGTTTCGCCGATGATCTTCTACCGCTCCGATTGCGCCGACATGGCGCTGGCGCCGGAAGACATCGACGAGGCCTTCATCGCCTCGGCGCGCTCGATCGTCGTCACCGGCACGCATTTTTCCAGGCCCAACAGCGATGCCGCGCAGCGCAAGGCGATCCGCATCATGAAGGCCAAGGGCGGCAAGGTGGTGTTCGACATCGACTACCGGCCGAACCTGTGGGGCCTTGCCGGCCATGCCGAAGGGTTCGAGCGCTATGTGAAATCGGACCGGGTCTCGGCACAGTTGAAGACGGTGCTGCCCGACTGCGACCTCATCGTCGGTACCGAGGAAGAGATCATGATCGCGTCGGGCGCCGACGATTGCCTGAGCGCCTTGAAGACGATCCGCTCGCTGTCGTCCGCCACTATCGTCCTGAAGCGCGGCGCCATGGGCTGCATCGTCTATGACGGACCGATCAGCGACGATCTCGAGGACGGTGTCGTCGGCAAGGGATTTCCGATCGAGATCTACAATGTGCTCGGCGCCGGCGACGCCTTCATGTCCGGTTTCCTGCGCGGCTGGCTGGGTGGCGAAGATCATGCGACAGCGGCGACCTGGGCCAACGCCTGCGGCGCCTTCGCCGTGTCGCGGCTGCTCTGCGCGCCGGAATATCCGACCTTCGAAGAACTGCGGTTCTTCCTCAAACACGGCAGCAAGCATCTGGCGTTGCGCAAGGACGAGGCGATCAACCACATCCATTGGGCGACGACGCGACGGCGTGACGTCGCCTCGCTGATGGCGCTCGCCTGCGACCATCGCATCCAGCTAGAGGATGTGGCGGCGAAGGCCGGTGCCGATCCGGCGCGGATCGAAGAATTCAAGGTGCTGGCGGTCAAGGCCGCGGCGAAGGTCGCCGCCGGCCGCGACGGCTACGGTATGCTAATCGACGAGAAACACGGCCGCAAGGCGATGTTCGAATTCGCTAGGCATTCCTTCGCCTGGCTCGGGCGGCCGGTGGAGTTGCCGGGTTCGCGGCCGCTGCGCTTCGAATTCTCGCAGGACATCGGCTCGCAGCTCACCGAGTGGCCGGTCGACCATTGCATCAAATGCCTGTGCTTCTATCACCCCGACGATCCGGCGGCGCTGAAGGACGAACAGCAGCAGAAACTGCGCGCCCTGTTCGAAGGCGCGCGGAAGGTCGGTAGGGAACTTCTCATCGAGATCATTGCCGGCAAACATGGCAAGCTCGACGACACGACGATCCCGCGCGCGTTGGAGGAACTCTATGCGCTCGGCATCAAGCCGGACTGGTGGAAGCTCGAGCCGCAGGCGTCGAGCGGCGCCTGGGCGAAGATCGAGGCCGTGATCCTGAAGCACGACCCCTGGTGCCGCGGCGTCGTACTGCTTGGCCTGGAAGCGCCGCAGGACGAGCTGGAAGCGGCCTTCGCCGCCACCGCCAAGGCACCCATCGTCAAGGGCTTTGCCGTCGGCCGCACCATCTTCGTCCATGCGGCCGAACAATGGCTGGCCGGCAAGATGTCGGATGACGAGGCGATCGCCGACATGGCGTCTCGCTTCGGACAGTTGACGGATGCGTGGCTTGCCGCGCGCGGCCGCAAGGCGGCATAAGAAGGCGCGAATAGGACTGCGGAGGAAAACACCATGAGCAAGACAATCCGCCTGACAATGGCGCAGGCGCTGACCCGCTTCCTGTCGCGCCAGATGACCGAGATCGACGGTAGCAAAGTCCCCATCTTCGGCGGCGTATGGGCGATCTTCGGCCACGGCAATGTCGCCGGCATCGGCGAGGCGCTCTATCAGCTGCGCGACGAATTGCCGACCTTCCGCGCCCACAATGAACAGGCGATGGCGCATGCGGCGATCGCCTATGGCAAGGCCAATTTCCGCCGCCGCTTCATGGCCGCGACCTCTTCGATCGGCCCCGGCGCGCTCAACATGGTGACGGCGGCGGCGCTCGCCCATGTAAACAGGTTGCCCGTCCTGTTTTTGCCGGGCGACGTCTTCGCGAACCGCATTCCCGACCCGGTGCTGCAGCAGGCCGAGGACTTTTCTGACGGCACGGCGACGGTCAATGACTGCTTCCGTCCGGTTTCGCGCTATTTCGACCGCATCACCCGGCCGGAGCAGATCATTCCTGCGCTCAGCCGCGCCATGCAAGTGCTGACCGATCCGGCCGAATGCGGCCCGGTGACGCTGTCTCTGTGCCAGGACGTGCAGGCCGAGGCCTATGATTATCCCGAGAGCTTCTTTGCCGAGCGGGTCTGGCACCAGCGTCGGCCGCGCCCGGATCGCCATGAGCTTGCCGCCGCGGTGGCGGCGCTAAAGGGCGCAAAAAAGCCGCTGGTGATCGCCGGCGGCGGTGTCCTCTATTCGCAGGCGTCGGACGAACTGGCGAAATTCGCCGAGAGCGCCGGCATCCCGGTCTGCGAGACGCAAGGCGGCAAATCCTCGCTGCCGGACGACCATCCGCTCAACATGGCGGCGGTCGGCGTCACCGGCACATCTGCGGCCAACCGGCTGGCTGAGGACGCCGATGTCGTGCTGGGCATCGGCACGCGCCTGCAGGATTTCACCACTGGTTCGTGGGCGCTGTTCAAGAATTCGGGCAAGACCATCATCGGGCTCAACGTGCAGCCCTTCGACGCCGGCAAGCACCGCGCCCTACCATTGGTGGCCGATGCGGCCGAGGGCCTGGCTGAACTCGGTGCTGCGCTGAACGGCTGGAAGGCACCTTCCACCTGGACCGACAATGCGGCCACCGGCAAGAAGGCCTGGCAGGCCGAGGCGGCCAAGGTGACGGCGTCGACCAATGCGGCCTACCCGTCCGACGCGCAGGTGATCGGCGCCGTGCAGCGCGCCATGGGCACCAATGTGACACTGCTGAATGCCTCCGGCGGGTTGCCGGGCGAACTGCACAAACTCTGGCAGGCGGGCGCGCCCGGATCGTATCATGGCGAATATGGCTTCTCGACCATGGGCTACGAGATTGCCGGCGGGCTCGGAGCCAAGATGGCGAAGCCCGGCGAGGAGATCGTCGTCATGATCGGCGACGGCTCCTACCTGATGATGAACTCCGAAATCGCCACCTCGGTGATGCTCGGCCTCAAGCTCACCATCGTGCTGCTCGACAACCGCGGCTATGGCTGCATCAACCGGCTGCAGATGGCGACCGGCGGCGCCAACTTCAACAACCTCCTCAAGGACTCGCGCCACGAGGTGCTGCCCGACATCGACTTTGCCGCGCATGCGGCGAGCATGGGGGCGATCGCCGAGAAGGTGCCGTCGATCGCCGGGCTGGAAAACGCGCTGGAGAAGGCAAAGAAGAACAACCGCACCACCGTGCTGGTCATCGACACCGACCCGCTGGTTTCCACCGATGTCGGGGGCCATTGGTGGGACGTGGCGGTGCCGGAAGTGTCTGTACGGCCGCAGGTCAACGCGGCGCGCAAGGCGTATGACGAGAAGCGGAAGATGCAGACCGTCGGCGATTGATATAGGCGCTGCCACCCCTACCCCGCTGCTTCGCAGCGACTTGCCGGGGCGAGCAACGGTCTCGCCCGTCCTTCGGACCCCCACAAGGGGGTGAATACGAACTGAACTGGAGTGACGACTTGAAAGCCAAACTGGGCATGTCCCCCATTGCGTGGTGGAACGACGATCTTGCGGAACTCAGCGATGACGTGTCGCTGGAAGAATGCCTGCGCCAGTCGCGCTCGGCCGGCTTCACCGGCATGGAGATGGGCCGGCGTTTTCCCAATGATCCCGAAATCATGCTGCCGATCCTGAAGGCAGCCGACGTGACGCTGTGCGGCGGCTGGTTCTCGGGCACGCTGGTCGATGGGGAGATGGCCGACAACAAGGATCGCATCCAGCCGGTGATCGACCTGTTCAAGGCGGTGAACGCGCCTTGCATCGTCTATGGCGAGGTCGGCCGCTCGATCCAGGGCGACCGCTCGAAGCCGCTCGCCACCAAACCTAAGCTGTCGGATGACGAGATGAAGGCCTACGCCAAGCGCCTGACCGAATTTGGCGAATGGTGCGCCGAACAGGGCATGCCGCTGTCCTATCATCACCACATGGCGGCGGTGGTCGAGACCGAGCCGGAACTCGATGCCTTCATGCGCTATTCCGGAGCCGGCATTCCGCTGCTGCTCGATGCCGGCCATCTGGCCTTCGCCGGCGGCGACGTGCTGCGTGCCATCGACAACCATCACACCCGCATCAGCCATGTGCATGTGAAGGACGTTCGCATGGAGGTGATCGACAGGCTCGACCGCTCGAAGCAATCCTTCCTCGACGCGGTGGCGCTCGGCGCCTTCACGGTGCCGGGCGACGGCTCGCTGGATTTCGGCGCCATCGTGCAGCGCTTCGCCGACCATGGCTATGAGGGCTGGTTCGTGGTCGAGGCGGAGCAGGACCCGAAGAAGAACCCGCCACTCAGGATGGCGCAGGTTGGCTACAAGGAATTGATGCGCGTCATGACCGCCGCCGGCTATACGGTCGAGACGCAAGGCTTTCCAAATGTCTAGTTTCTCAATGGCTGGTGCGACGGGTTCCCGGCGAGGCCGATTGCTGTAGATTGGCCCGATGAAAGATTCCGAACACCCCTTCTTCCGGCCTTTGTGGCGGCGTGTCGCCATCGTCG
The DNA here is from genome assembly GCF_040324155.1 of Mesorhizobium sp. M0011. Classification (NCBI taxonomy): domain Bacteria; kingdom Pseudomonadati; phylum Pseudomonadota; class Alphaproteobacteria; order Hyphomicrobiales; family Phyllobacteriaceae; genus Mesorhizobium; species Mesorhizobium sp. M0011. Next base: position 7,343 of record NZ_JAMYVQ010000049.1, read on the forward strand.
CGGTCTGCGTCATCTGGTCGATCATCGAGTTCGCCACCGGCACGCCGTTCTGGGGCATGATCGCGCTCGGCTTCGCCGGCTACGCCGTCTGGCAGTTTTTTTATCTCTATAAGCCGGCCGACGAGGCGAAGGCCGAGGCCGAACCGAAGGAGTGACTGATCGCATGCGTTGGCGATTGGCTTGCAGTGCTTCTAACTTCGTCATCCTAGGGCGGAGCAAGGAGCGCAGCGACGCGGCGCAGACCCTAGGATCCATGCCATGACTTTGAAGCTGGTGTGACGGTGCAGATTCCGCTCCGCTGTGCCCTTCGGCCGAGGCAACGGCATGGATCCTAGGGTCTCCGCGACGGAGCTTCGCTCCTGCTTCGCCCTAGGATGACGAAGTTGGAAGGGCGCCGGCCAATTTCCGAACGTTTGCGATGGTCCTTTCAAACAAACGACTTGGCTTTACAGGCCTGCAACCGTCAGGCCACTGGAATAGGAGACAAAAATGTCGAAGCTGCTCGTCAAAGCCGACAAAGGCCTTGGCCGCGTCGCCCATGTGACGCCGAAAAGCGCCGGCTGGACCTATGTCGGTTTCGATCTGCATCGGCTGAAGCCTGGCGAAAGCGCCTCGGGAAGGACCGAGGATCGTGAAGTCTGCCTGGTGTTCGTCACCGGCAAGGGCACGGCGTCCGCCGGCGGCAAGGATCTGGGCCTGCTTGGCGAGCGCATGTCGCCCTTCGAGGGCAAGCCGTGGTCGGTCTACATTCCGCAAGGCTCCGACTGGTCGATGACGGCGGATACCGAGCTGGAACTTGCCGTCTGCTCGGCGCCGGGCCTTGGCGGCGGCCTGCCGGTGCGGGTGATCGCACCGGACGATCTCGGCCAGGAGGTGCGCGGCAAGGGCACCAACACGCGCTACGTCACCAACATATTGCCGGAGGGCGAGCCGGCCGATTCGCTGCTGGTGGTCGAGGTCATCACGCCCGGCGGGCATACGTCGAGCTATCCGCCGCACAAGCACGACCAGGACAATCTGCCCGCCGAATCCTATCTCGAGGAAACCTACTATCACCGTCTCAACCCGCCGCAGGGTTTTGCCTTCCAGCGCGTCTATACCGATGCCGACAAGAACGGCCATCGCGCGCTCGATGAAGCAATGGCGATCGAGGATGGCGATGTCGTGCTGGTGCCCCGGGGCTATCACCCCTGCGCCGCCTGCCACGGCTACGACCTCTATTATCTTAACGTCATGGCCGGACCGAAGCGGACGTGGAAATTCCACAATGCGCCTGAGCATGAATGGCTGATGAAGGCCTGACCGGTCGCTGCGTGAGCACTCGCTCCCTGGTCCAGCACGAAAAAATCGTCGGCTAATGACCCCGCCGCAGCGTTTTGTTACCTGAAAGCCAGCAAGGCTTCGTCAATTCGTCATGGAAATCGCCTATGGCAGCGAAGCTGACAAGGACTTTCCATGCGTTATGCCCTCTATTTCACCCCCCGGCAGGACGAGCCGCTGGCGCGGATCGCCGCCGACTGGCTGGGCCGCGACCCGTTCGGCGCCGCGACGAGGCCGGTCGAAGCGGTGGCAGACCTGTCGGCGGCGGAAGTCGCTTTCCACACCGCTTCGGCGCGCCGCTATGGCTTTCACGCAACGCTGAAAGCCCCCTTCCGCCTGGCTACCAACGAGACCGAAACCTCGCTGCGCGCCGCACTCGACCATTTTGCCGAGGTGACGCCGGTGGTGACCATCCCGCGTCTCGTGGTCAGCCAGATCGACGGCTTCTTCGCACTGGTGCCGGAAGGGCCGCTGCCTGCGCTCAACCGGTTCGCCGATGACGTGGTGCGCGATTTCGACCGGTTTCGCGCACCGCTGAGCGAAGCGGAAATCGAGCGGCGCAGCCCGGATTCGCTGAAGCCGGCCGAGTTCCGCAACCTCTGCCAATGGGGTTACCCCTATGTCTTCGAAACCTTTCGCTTCCACATGACGCTTTCCGGCCGGGCAGGGTCACAGGAAAGCCCCCGTTTGCGCGCAGCGATCGACAGCCTGTTCGCGGACGTGCTGCAACAGAAGGTGCTGGTGGATGCGCTGACCTTGTTTGTCGAAACCGAACCGGGTGCACCGTTCATGGTGCTCTCGCATCACGCGCTCGGGCGCCGCCCGGCCAGAAAAACCGCCTGAAGGACTGCCTGAAATGACCGCCGAGACTGTTCTCCACAATGCCCGCATCGTGCTTGCCGACGAGATCCTCGAGGGTTCGCTGGTGCTGCGCGACGGCTTTATCGCCGGCATCGAATCCGGCATCAGCCGCATCGGCGAGGATATGGGCGGCGACTATATCATTCCCGGGCTGGTCGAATTGCACACCGACCATCTCGAAGGCCACTACGCGCCGCGGCCCAAGGTGCGCTGGAATCCGATCGCCGCCGTGCTCGCCCATGACGCGCAGGTAGCGACCGCCGGTATCACCACCGTGCTCGACGCCTTGCGCGTCGGCATGGACGAAGACGCCGACCTGACATCAGCCGACATCCGCAAGCTGGCCGACGCGATCGAGGACAGTGTGAAGCAGGACCGTCTGCGCGCCGACCATTTCATCCATCTGCGCTGCGAGGTTTCGGCACCGGACTGCCTCAGGGCTTTCGCCAATTTCGATGGCGACGAGCGGGTCAGACTGGCATCGCTGATGGACCATGCGCCAGGCCAGCGCCAGTTCGTCAATCTCGAGACCTATGCCTACTATTACCAGCGCAAGCTGAAGCTGACCGATCGCGATTTCAAGCTGTTCTGCGAAAAGCGGATGGCCGAATCGGCGCGCAATTCAGCGCCGAACCGGGCGGTGATATCAGCCGCCTGCCAGGAGCGCGGCATCGTGCTGGCCAGCCACGACGACGCCACATCAGGCCATGTCGACGAGGCGATCGAACAGGGCGTGCGCGTCGCCGAATTCCCGACCACGGAAGAGGCCGCCAAGGCCTCGAAAGAGGCCGGGATGGGCGTGCTGATGGGCGCGCCCAACGTCATGCGCGGCGCCTCGCATTCGGGCAATGTCTCGGCCCGTACGCTGGCCGGCGACGGCTTGCTCGACATCTTGTCGTCCGACTACATTCCCTTCAGCCTGATTCAGTCGGCGTTCTTCCTCGGCGATGTCGTCGAAGGCATTTCCCTGCCGCAGGCCGTCGCCATGGTCTCAAAGAACCCGGCCGATGCGATTGGCCTGACCGACCGCGGCGTCATCGAACAGGGCCGCCGCGCCGACCTGGTGCGCGTGCGCGTCGACGACCATGTCCCGGTGGTGCGCACCGTGTGGCGGCAGGGAAGCCGGGTCGCATGATGGTGTCGGCATCGATCGAGCGGGAATTGTCGGCCGAGACGTTTCCGATCCGCGATGGCGTTTTCGTCGCCGTCGTCGGCCCAAGCGGCGCCGGCAAGGACACAGTGATCGGCTACGCCCGCGCCCGCTTTGCCGATGAGACAAGGCTGGAGTTCGTCCGCCGCGTCATCACCAGGCCGAGCGATGTCGCCAGCGAGGACCACGACACGCTGGCCGACGCCGCCTTCGTCGAGGCCGAAGCCGATGGCGCCTTCGCCATCTCCTGGGAAGCGCACGGCTTGCGCTACGGCATCCCCGCCGATGTCGACTGGTCCGTCGCCAATGGCCGTGTCGCTGTCGCCAATGTGTCGCGCGCGATCATCCTCTCCTTGCGCGAACGCTATGCCAATCTGGCCATCGTCGAGATCACCGCCTCTCCCGACGTGCTGGCAGAGCGTCTGGCGATGCGCGGCCGCGAGTCACGCGGCGAGGTGCTGGCGCGACTGGCGCGCAGCGCCAATGTCACTCTGTCCGGGCCCGGCGTCACCTCGATCGACAACAGCGGCCCACGCGAAGCCGCCGGCAAGCGTTTTGCCGAGGTGCTGCGCAAGGCGATGGCCTTTTCCGACATATCGGGCCTGATCTAGGCTAGCCTTCAAGCGCAAAAGGCATGAACAAGACGGTGCCGGCAGCACTTTCGCCAGGGGCCAGCACGATCACGCCTTCCTCCGGATCGTCCCACCGGCCCCGGTTGAAAGCACCGGAGGCATTCGTTTGCGGCTCGACGCAGAAATACGGTTTTGTCGGATCGGCGTAGAGCATCAGATGCTTGAAGACCGGGTCGGCCTTGATGCGCAAACCCGCGCCGCGCGCCGGAAAGCGAAGCGTCGCCTCACCCGTCCAGCCGCCATAATCATTGTTGCGCCAGCCGGCGGGTAAAGGCCGGCTCTCGGCGAAGTCGAGTTCGGGCGCAAGCGCTATCGGATCGCCGGCGATGCCTTGCGGTTCCTCCAGATAGAACCGCGCGGCCTTGAATTGCAGCGTGACGTCCGGGTCGCGATCGAACCAGGGATGCAGGCCGAAACCAAACGGCATGGAAACCGGCCCCGTGTTGGTCAGTGTCATGGTCACGTCGAGGCCTTCTTCGGACAGCACGAAAGCCTGCGTCGCGTGATAGGAGTAGGGTTCGAGGCCGGCTGCGATATCCAGCGACAGCGTTGCCTGGGCGTCGCCCGCCTCAGTGACAGTCCAGGGGTGTTTCCAGCCGCTGCCATGCACGTTGGTGGCTTCGGGCGGATTGTTGGGCTGGACCCGCCAGCGCTTCGCTCGAAACTCGAAGGTGTTTCCGGCGATGCGGTTGGCGTAGGGTATCATCGGGAACATCGCAACGCCAAGCACGTTGCCGGCTTCGCGATCATGGTCCGAGAGCCTGCGCATGAGATCGATGCCGCGCCAGCGCAGCGTGCTGAGGCTGCCGCCGATTTGCGGCACCAGTTCGGCTTCGAGTGCGCCGGCCCTGAGCGTCAACGGTTCAGGAATTGCAGCCATCGCCCGCCATTCGCCGCGAGGCGCTATTCCGCGGCCGCGCCGGCGGCGCTTTTGCGGGTGGCGTCGACCATCAGCCGCCGTTCCCGGAACACGCCCCATTGCTGGTCGACCAGCACGCCGATGAGGATGACGCCGCCCATCACCGCGAAGTTGAGCGAGGACGGGATGCCGAGCAGGTTGACGAGGTTCTGCAGCTCCTGCAGCAGCACCGTGCCGAGGATGACGCCGATCAGCGAGCCTTCGCCGCCGCGCAGCGAGAAGCCGCCTAGCACGGCTGCGGCGATGGCGTAGAGTTCGTAGAACTGGCCGTGGCTGGCCGGTGAGATCGAGCGCGTGTACATGGCGAAATAGATCGCCGACAGCGCCGTCAGCACGCCGCAGATGACGTAGGCGGCGATGACGACGCGGCCGGTGCGGATGCCGGAATATTTCGCCGCCTCCTCGTTCTTGCCGATGGCGTAGAGATAGCGGCCGAACACCGAGCGGTGCAGCACCACCCACATGACGATCGAAATAACGATCAGCGCGATGAAACTGTTCGGCACGCCATAAGAGCGCCCGGCGGTGAGGAATTCGAGGTCGGGGAAATTCTGGCCGAACGCAAAACCCGCCGTGCCGTCGCCAGTGTAGAAGCGGGCGACGCCGCGGTAGATCAAAAGGCCGCACAGGGTGACGACGAAGGGCTGCAGCTTGAGCCTTGTGATCAGCCAGCCATGTGCCAGGCCGATGATGGCGCCAAGCACCAGGATGAGCACGAAGGCAACCGGCCATCCCATGCCACGCACGGCGATAAAGTCGATGAATAGCGTTCCGAGCAGCGCGACCACCGAGCCGACCGACAATTCGATGCCGCCGGTGATGATGACGAAGGCCTGGCCGATCGACAGGATGCCGAACAGGCCGATCAGGTTCGAGGTGTTGGCGAGGTTGATCGGAAGCAGGAAGCGCGGATTGATGATCGCAACGATCGCCCCGACCACCAGGATCAGGATCAGCAGGCCGAGATCTTTCTTGCTCATCGTCTTCTCCCCAATGCCCGCCTTAGAAGGTTCCGGACCGGAACCCTTGGCAACAAAAACTATTTCGGCTGCTTGCCCACCGCCAGCAGCAGGACGTTTTCCTGGCTGAACCGGTCCTTGTCGAGAATGCCGGAGATCTGGCCCTCATGCATGACGGCGATGCGGTCGGACACGCCGATCACCTCTTCCATGTCCGACGAGATCATCAGCACGGCGACGCCGGCGTCGGCCAATGCGCGCATCAGCCCGTAGATTTCCGCCTTGGCGCCGATGTCGATGCCGCGCGTCGGCTCGTCGAGGATCATCACCTTGGGGTTCATGGCCAGCCATTTGCCGAGGACGACCTTCTGCTGGTTGCCGCCCGACAGCGTGCCGGTGCGCGTCTGCACCGAAGGCGCCTTGATGCCGAGATCTTTCTTTTGCTTCTCGGCGGTGGCGGTCTCGGCGCTTGAGGACACCAGGGAGCGGCGCGCATGCGCAGGCAGATTGGGCAGGGAGATGTTCTGCGCGATCGACAGGTCGAGCAGGATGCCGGTGAGCTTGCGGTCTTCCGGCACCAGGAAGATGCCATGCGCGACGGCGTCGGCCGCCGAGCCCAGTGCAAGCGGCTTGCCGTCGAGTTCCAGCGCGCCGCCGAGCTTCGAGTCGATGCCGAAGAACACCCGCGCCAGTTCGGTGCGGCCGGAGCCGACAAGGCCGGCGAGGCCAAGGATTTCGCCGCGCCTGACATCGAGATCGACCGGCCGGCCGGGATAGGCAGGCGTACGGATGGCCTTGGCCGAAAGTGCTACGGCGCCGGGCGCACGCGCCGCTTCCGAGGCCTTTTCGCGCTCCTTCAGCATGCGGCCGATCATCAGCTTGACCATCTGGTCGTGGCCGATGTCATGCTTGCCCAGCGTACCGGCCAGCATGCCATCGCGCAGCACGACGACGCGGTCGGCGACGCGCTCGACCTCGTGCAGGCGGTGCGAAATGAAGATGACGCTGATGCCGTCGGCCTTCAGCGCCTTGATGACGTCGAGCAATTTGTCGGTTTCGGCGAGCGGCAGGCTCGATGTCGGCTCGTCGAGGATGACCAGCCGCGCCTCGATCGACAGCGCCTTGGCGATCTCGACCATCTGCTGCTGCGCCAGCGACAGGGTCGCGACCGGCGTGTCGGCGGAAAAATTGGCGCCGACGCGTTTCAAAAGCGGCGCCACCATGGTGCGCAGCTTGGCGCGGTCGACGAGCTTGAGCGGCCCGGCGCGCAACGGCTCGCGGCCGAAGAAGATGTTGGCGGCGACGTCGAGATTTTCGAACAGGTTGAGTTCCTGGTGGACGAAGGCGATGCCCGATCCCAGGCTGGCTTCGACGGAGAGCCTGTCATGCGCGGTGCCGTCGACGGTGATGGTGCCGCTGTCGGGCGTGGTGACGCCGCCGAGGATCTTCATCAAGGTCGATTTGCCGGCGCCGTTTTCACCGACGAGGCCGATGACCTCGCCCGGCCTGACCTCCATGGAGAAGCCATCGAGCGCGACGACGCCCGGATAGGTCTTGCGCACGTTCTCGAGGCTGAGGAACGGGGCGGTCACGGATGCAGCAATGGATGTGTCGGAATAATTCATCATGCCTGACAGCGATTGGCGGAACGGCCTCCTCGCAGACTGACGGGCCTTGGGAGGCCCGTCAATAAAAAGCGAGGCGTCGCGCCGCCCCTCACCCTCTTCGGGGTGCCGGTCCACCCTCCGCAGCTGCAGCGCAGCTGCTGCGGAGGACGGGCAGGCGGATGAGGGGCAGCGCCAACGACGATCAGTTTCCGGCCATCGCCTTCAGATTGGCGGCGTAGGCGTCGACGTCATCCTTGCCGATGATCTTGGTCGGGATGATGATGAGGTTGCCTTCCGGGATGCCCGACTTGTCGCCCTTGAGATAGGCAGCCATCAGCTTCATGCCCTGATAGGCCCATTCGAAGGGCTGCTGCACGACGGTTGCGGCAACGGTGCCTTCCTTGACGCCGCCCAGCGTGATCGGATCGTCATCGAAGCCGACGACGGTGATCGAGCCGAGCTTGCCGGCGTCGCGCAGCGCTTCATAGATGCGCGGCGTGTTGTAGGAGTAGAAGCCGACCATGCAGGTGACGTCGGGGCTGGCGACCAGCGCGTCCTCGACGTTCTTCTTGGCGCGCGCCTGGTCGATGTCGTCGCCGCGCACGTCGATCAGCTCGATCTTGGTGCCGGCGAGGCCGTCCTTCATGCCCTGGATGCGCTCCTTGGCATTGTCGGCGCCGAGCAGGCCGACGAAGCCGAGGCATTTTCCGCCATCGGGCATCGCCTTCTTGGCGATTTCGGCCGCCTGCTTGCCGGCATCGACGTTGGACGAGCCGATATAGGCGACGCGCTTGGTCTGCGGGGCGTCCGAGTCGGTGGTGAACAGCGCGGTTTCCGAAGCGATCTTGTTCAACCCATCGGTCGAGGTCTTGGGATCGACGGCCGAGACCATGATGCCCTTGACGCCGGCGGTGACCAGATCGTCCATCAGCCGCTGCTGGATGGCGACCGAGGACTGTTCGGGGTATTTGAGATCGAGCGTATAGTCGGGCAGTTCGCCCTGCGCCTTCTTGACGCCGGCTTCGGCGGCCTTCCAGAAATCGGAAGCGCCGTTGACGACGAAGGCCAGCGTGGGCTTGTCTTGGGCGCGCGCGATTGCCGTGGCCGACAGGCCAAGCAGCAGCGCGGTCGCGGCTACGGATGCATTTCGTATCAAGGATTTCATGTTCAACCTCCCGTTTGGCTCAGTCGTTGGACCGGCCGATCTTGCACTGACCTGATTTGCCGTTTGCAGCGTGGACGCCCTCCTCCTCAAAGGGTTCCCGGCACCGAAAGAATGGCGTCGTTCCAGCCACGACAGCGACCTTAGAGACTCATCCTTCGTTCGTAAATAGTCCGATTTGTCTGACATATCACATATCCGAGACAAGGCTGGCGGAGGTAGTATCCGCAAGCCACCGGGCCATTTTTCGTACTCTCCCGCCGCCCCGGACGTGACCGGCCGGACGCGACAGATTGACGGTACAGCGCATTCTTGTATTAGTAAACAGTATTAGTTCCGAGCCAATGCCAGCGATTTCCAGGCGTATCCGCCGCCGAGCCGGCGCAACCGCTGAACCGCCGCCCAAGCCTTTCGCCCTTTGAGTTTTGGCTTGTATGGAGATGCATGGCGGATGGACCTCCGGCGTACTAATAGTTATAAACGGCCTTGACGTTATCCCTATAAATCGACGGCGTCACGCCATCTTGCCGGCCTGACCGGCCAGCCAGACTGGGATTTGCCATGAGCGAGACGACGGATCGGGCCAGCGACACGGCGAGGCGGCGCAAAGCGCCGGCCAAGGGCGCCAAGGGCCGCGTCACCATGATCGATATCGCCAGGGCCGCCGGCTGCTCGCAGGCGACCGTTTCCTTCGTGCTCAACAATTCGCCGGGGGTCAAGCTGTCGCAGCAGACCCGCGAACGGGTGATCGAAGCCGCGCGGACGCTTGGCTACACCGCGCCCGCCTTCGAGGCGCTTCACCCGACGTTGCCTGCCTTCGGGGGGCCCGCCTTCGAAGGACTTGACGGGGTGATCGGCTTTGCCGTCGACCAGCTCGCCACCAGTCCGGAAGCCGTGGTCGCTATCGAGGGCGCGCGCCAGGCCTCTTGGAACGCCGGCAACGTGCTCTTGGTGGCGCAGACGCTGGGCGATGCCGTCATGGAGCCGCGCGCCATCGCCGCACTCACCAAGCGGGGCATTTCGGCGCTGATCTACATGACCATCTTCACCCGCGAGATCACGGCGCCCGACTATCTCTACGGCCTCGACATCCCGGTGATCCTGCTCAACTGCTACACGGCAGACTATGCCTTCCCTGCCGTGGTGCCGAGCGAGATCGCCGGCGGCCAGAGCTCGACCCGCCATCTGATCAGCCACGGCCACCGCCGCATCGCCACCATCACCGGCGAGCCGTGGATGCAGGCCGCACAGGACCGGCTGAAAGGCTACCGCCGCGCGCTCGCCACCGCCGACATCCCGTTCGATCCCGACCTGGTGGTCGAGGGCGACTGGTCGGCCAGCGCCGGCTACGCCGCGACCGTCAAGCTGCTGGCGCTCAGGGATAGGCCCACCGCCATCTTCTGCCAGAACGACCGCACCGCGATCGGCTGCTACGAAGCGCTGAAGGAAGGCGGCCTGCACATTCCTGCGGATATTTCCGTCGTCGGCTACGACGACGAGGAAATCGCTAGGCATTTGTTCCCGCCGCTGACCACCTCGATCCTGCCGCACATGGCGATGGGCCAATGGGCGATCGAACAGCTGGAAGCGCCGGCGGCGCCTGGACGGGGGCGCTATCCGATTACGAAGCTGGAGTGCCCGCTGGTGGAGCGGGAGAGTGTGCGGGGGGTGAGGGCCGGCTGACGTCGGCTCGGCAGCCTGGGTCACCGCAAACGCCGAGCTGGACGCTGCGAATTCCGCAGCTGGATAAAAAGGCGGGTGGTGGAATATTCAATTCCGGTGGCTGCTCCAGATGTTAGTATATCAATCGTTTTCGCAAGGGTCCTGAAATGTCGCTAACCGGACCGCGATCGACCTGACTTACCTTCGACTGGGTTTTAGCATCATTAACACCGGAAGTGTGATGCTCCTGTGCAGCCATGTGTATCCAAAATTCTCGGGCCAGAGTCCGCCAACTCTAAGCTTTAAGGTACGCGGCGCATCGAAGATCCTCGGTCACTTCTGCCGGTCTTGCGACATTCTCTCTGCACGGGCTTAGATTTACTTTAGCGCCCACCTGCATGCTCCATACCCACTTGCAGGCCCCGCTATCCTCAAGAATGCGGATACCAATGTTAGTACCCGAATCGAGTAAGGCGCATCTGGAAATTCTCTGGATCTCACTTTTGTTCAATGAATTTTTTGAATTCTGCAATATGAAAAGAATAAGCTGAGTGGTGATTGGGGTGTTAGCATGGCGGGATTGACGGCAATCAAGAGAGTCGAACAGAAGGCCGGGGGGCGGCCGGACAGCAAGGCTGTCTTGGCGGGGAGTCATTCAAAAGAACTTTTTTTCGCTGTCGTCGGCCCGGTAGGCGCGGGCGCCTCCCAAGCCATCAAGGCATTGGAACGCGTCTGCAAATCAGGCGGCTATGAAGTCGAGCCGATCAAAGCAAGCGACCTCATCCGTAACTGGGCGAGTGAGAACAGACGCACCGTTCCAGGTCCAGGTTCGAAAACTCTGGGCATGGTCACCGAGTTACAAAACCTCGGTGACTCGATGCGCGAGCACGACATGGCCGAAGTTGCGAAGGCGGCCATGCGCGAGATTGCACAGCGACGCGCAAGTCGAACTGGTCAGACGTACATCAAGGGTGAGAAGGTCATCCCCGACGACGCCAAACGTGTCTACCTCATCGATTCTATAAGGCACCCAGCCGAGATCTATCTTTTGCGCCGAACCTACGGCAATGCATTTGGACTAATAGGCGTAGTGTGTGAGGAGGGGGTGCGTCGTGCGCGTATCCTTGAGAAGTATTTTCGCGGACCGGAGAAGACGTTGCTGGAAACACAGGAGGCCGTCGACCGATTTATGGATCGAGACTCCGACGACTCCAGCCGTAAGCACGGCCAGCATGTGACCGAGGCCTTCTACGAAGCGGACTTCTTCATAGACAATACTCGTGATGACCCAAATGACACCAAGCACCTGCTAGACACCGATTTGGGCAGGTTTGTGAGCATCATCGCGCACGACCGCGTTGAGCGCCCCACCATCGAAGAGACCGCGATGCACCATGCCCATTCTGCTCGCGTTCGGAGCGCCTGTCTGTCCCGGCAGGTGGGAGCGGCGTTGGTCGACGCAGACGGAACCGTGGTCGCGACGGGAACGAACGAAGTGCCTGCGGCGGGAGGCGGCGTTTATGGCGAACGCTTCGCAACCTCTAGCGGCGGAGTTGACGATCATCGGTGTGCTTTCCGACCCGAACGCTATTGCAGCAGCAACCGTGAGCAAAACGACATCATCGACAACTTGATCGAGGTTCTTCCGGAATTAAAGCAGGTCTCGGACAAGATCGATCTAGCTGGACGAATCCGAAAGACGCGGCTGGGCGGTCTTATCGAGTTCAGTCGTGCCGTCCATGCCGAAATGGACGCGCTGCTATCGGCCGGACGCGAAGGTGTTTCCACGGTTGGAACCCGACTCTTCGTCACTACCTACCCATGCCACTATTGCGCTAGACACATCGTCAGCGCAGGCGTCTACGAAGTGCAGTTCATCGAACCGTACCCGAAGAGCCTGGCCAGAAAGCTGCACAGCGATTCCATCGAAGTGACACCGTCTGAGTGGACGCCGCCGGTCGCCAAGAGTATCAGTGTCGGGTTGTCGCATATGCGCACCTCATTTGACGCCGATAAGGGCGACGTTAAGCACAACGAGCCTAAGGTGCTTTTCAGGCCGTTCGTGGGGGTCGCACCACGGATGTATGTCCGTGCATTTGAGAAAACGTGGCAACTCAAGAATAAAACGAGTGGAGAATTCGAGATGCGGGCACCGGACTGGGGTAGCGAATGGGCCACGTTAACGGTAGGCTATCCCGAACTCGAAGCAGCCTTGGCCAAATAGCGTGACGAAACCGCAACTCACACTGGTCGAGAATACCGGAGCCACACGTGGCCGCTCCGACGGTCGTGTAACTGCGCAGAGGCACGGGGCCGCCGGCCATCATATAGTCGAGCGCTTGCCGCGTATTGATCAGCTTGATCTTTTTGATGTGCCCGCGCTGCCTGACCTGCGCGTTTTCATCGTTGCGATGGACACCGTGCATGGCCGGACACTGCAAAAGGCCGTTTTGTCCAACAAGCCCAGATCAGTAATAGATCTGAGATACGCTGCCCGTTTCGACCAATACGGATCCGACAGGGATACCTTATTCGAGTATTTCAAGGCGGTCGGCTCTTACTATGCTTTGGACTCAATGCCTTGGCACGACCTTTCTGTTGGTGATTTCATGACCGAAGGCGTGCAGGTGCCAAGGGTGTATCATGAACTAGTCAATCTTGGCAAAGGGGCGGTCATGCTCTTCGTTCCAAAGCCACAGCATGCCAGTATGCTGACCGCGTACCTCAACAGGATGCTTTCGACCAAGGCCAAAATAAGCTGGCGCATCGAGCTAATCGGCTAATTTGGAGAGCCTGTCATTGTCTAAAGGTACCATTGGCTTCCGAGCAGTATTGCGCCAGCTTTTCTTCCCGCTTTCAGGCGGGACGGCATCGCGTAGCGGAATAATAATAAAGGAAGCTGAATACGGAAACGACATCTACAAAGGCTTATCCGTACACAGTGGTACTACATTGTCAGGCAGGGTCGGGAAGCGCTCGCCAGTGAGGCGAGTGAACAGCGCCGGGGTCATACCAAGATTGACAAGCAGGCGATGTAGAACAATCCCCTCGCGGTTGGAAAGCCAACCGATGGCAGCCCGTAGCAGTTCCGGCTCCTCGATCGCGACAAGTTCGTCGTAGCGCTCCGCCTTAGCTTGTCCGGTCTTTACCAACTGAATGTTGGCTGTGCGATATTGCGCGGCGTCGATCAACCCCAGATCGAACGCGCGGCGAGCAATCGCGCGCACCGAAACTTTCCAACGAAGCTTCATGGCAAACAGGGCATTCCAATCCAGCGTACGCCGGCTTCGTGGAAACTCGCGTGCGAAAGCAGTGCGCGGAATCAGAAAAGCGCCGGCAAACCGGTGAGCTTCCCCTTCGGTCACGCTATCGCCGGTCACGATGCCTTGGTGCATGATGAGGTGAGCTGCCTCATGCGCGAGGTCGAAGCGCAAACGGGCGCCCGCAACTTTCGCAGTTGATCGAACGATGATTGGTCGGCGCCGAGCCATCGACAGGGCATCGATGCGGTCAGTAAGATCGTCGAAGTTGACTACCACTGCACCCGCATTCTCGACAACACGCATCATACTGGTAATCGGGCCCTCAAGGCCTAGGCCCCAGTGCTGTCGGGCATTCTCGGCGATGCGTTCGATCGCGTCAGACGAGACGGGGCGCGCGTCCTCTGGAAAGTCTACGATAGGCATGCGTACATGGCTCTCGAGCGCGTCCACTAGCGCCTCCAGAGCCGTCCCCCGCGCCACCGCTTGCGAGACCAACCCTCTTGGGGCGCTCGCCAACCGACGGAAATGGCAGTCTTCTTCACGGACGGGGTTTATCGCCGGCGTCGCGAAGAACGCAGGCGTTACCGCAAGCGCGGCTGCCACAGCCTCACGCATCTCGTCGGTCGGTTCCTTGGCGCCTGTTTCCAACTGATGAACAAACTGCCGGCTAGTCGCAACGAGCCCGCCTAACTCATCGAGCGACAAACCTGAAAGCAGTCGCGCTAGGCGCAGCTTGTCGCCATGAAAGAAACGCGACCGATCCGCCAGGTCGTGGCCTGGCGCGTTTCCCCTGACTACCACGTTCAGACCCCGTCGGAAGCAGTGTCGATCTCGCCGATGCGCTCATGCTCGTCGCCCCGAAGATCGCCGACAGACGGCGGTGGAAGTTCCCGCCCATCAGGCCGTGCGTCGTCGATCAGCACGATCAACGGCTCCGCCTCAGCGAGCGGCAGCGGCCACATGACTTCGGGCTGGTCGTTCCGCAGCGCGACGAAGCTGGCACCCAGCAGCGCGCCGTCTACGTCGGCCGTCACTCCGATACGGAACAGCATACCGGCTGTCGGGACGCCCGGCTCCAGATCGAGCAACAGTTGTTCTAACGGAGTCGCGATCGAAATCTTTGCGGTCGGCTCGGCTGGATCTCCGCGCCAGAAGCGCATCGGAATGCCGCCGATACTAAACTGGAAATGCTTGCCGGGATCAATCATACCCAGCCACTCAAAACCTGGTGTTCCCGCAGCTCGCGCGATCTGGAAGCAGCCGTAATTGTAGGCGCAGACTCCCAAGGTCCAGTTATCATCGCCGATTGTGGGATCGAAGCGATCGACCGCACTGCCACGGCCGAGCGCAAGCAGTTGCGCGACCTTGACCAGCCGATCTTCAGTCAGTTCCGGGTGATAGTCCCAAGGCCGCATCATCATCCCCTCGCTCGAATCGGGCGTTTATAAGACTCTGTCAACCATATGGTTATTTGTCAACCTGAGTGAGATACGTCGTGCCTTTAATCAGCAAAGCGGAAATACGAGAACCCAAACCAGTCTGACGAACGGCGGATTTCGGGTGTGGCAATCAGAATGCGGAACGATGCAAACAAGGCGCAAACTCACCACCGCCGAACGCAGTGCTCAGGTTGGCAGTTAATGGCGCACCCGACAGGATTCGAACCTGTGACCTCTGCCTTCGGAGGGCAGCGCTCTATCCAGCTGAGCTACGGGTGCTTTCCGGAATCCGGAAAACGAACCAGCCGGTGAACCGGCAAGTCACGGCTTCTTAGCGGAAGCGGGCGCGGGCTTCAACGGGCAATTGGAGATTGGCCGCGCGTCGCGTGGTGGGGGTGGGTTGGTCCTCTCACGGGTGCCCGCTTGTTGGATATGGCGCTCCCCCTCTCCGTCTCGGCTTCGCCGAGCCACCTTGTATCTACACGAGAGAGATTTCGTGGGATTAGAGCGATTGAGCCAAGGTCCGGGCGGCCGCCCGGACCTTGGCTTGGCGAAGTCGCCCGTACCACCTGAGGTTACAACCGCGGGAGAGCTTGGGATCTTCGCCTTCGTCACGCACGACCGAACAGTCGCTTGGTTCCAACCGTACGCACAAGGCAGGTTACCGTGAACAGGATTATTTGTGGAGTTGATGTTTCGAAAGATTGGTTGGACGCGCATGTCCGGCCTGGCGGAGCGGCAGCGCGCTTCGCCAACGATGCGGCGGGGATTGCAGCTCTTTGGCTGTTCTGCCGCAGCCATGGCGCAGCCCTTGCGGTGATGGAGGCATCGGGCCGCTATGAACGGCTGGGGTTCATGCTCTTGTGGGCGCACGGCATGCCGTGCGGCGTGGTCAATGCCAAGAGCGTGCGCCGTTTCGCCGAGGCGATGGGCTATCTGGAGAAGACCGACAGGATCGACGCCGCTGTCATCGCCCATTACGGCGCAGTCAAGAACACGGTGCCGACGCCACCGCCAAGCGCTGCCCAACAGCGGCTTACCGCGTTGGTTGGCCGGCTTTGCCAGATTGTCGGCGATGCGACCATCAACAAGCAGCGTAGAAGTGCCGCATGCGACGCCGAGGTATGCGCCAGCATCGAGGCGACGCTGGCCTTCCTCAAGCGCGAGCAACGGCGCCTGGAAGGCGAGATTGCCTCGATGATCGATGACGATCCGCTGTGGGCCAGGCTGGAGCGAGCCTTTCGTTCGCTCAAGGGCGTAGCCGGACGCACTGTCGCCCGTCTGATGGCCGAACTGCCCGAGATCGGCCTCATCTCCAACAAGGCCATCGCCAAGCTGGCAGGCCTGGCTCCTTTCGCCAACGATAGCGGCAAGCGCACCGGCAACAGGCATGTGCGAGGCGGACGCGCCGGGCCGCGTGGCATCCTCTTCATCGTCGCAGCTATCGTGGCCAAATTCGATCCTCATCTCAAAGCTTTCGCTCAACGGTTGCAACAGGCGGGAAAGCCAAAAATGCTCATCCGCATCGCACTCGCCAGAAAACTCCTGGTCATCCTCAATGCAAAAGCACGCGATGCGCGCAACGAGTTCGTAATTGCAACTTGACACCCCAGATAGTCGCTCTCCCCC